>JAISQD010000064.1 GCA_031274415.1 Tannerellaceae bacterium
GATATGAGAAAGCTTTGCAAATAATTAAAAATTTACGTTTGAAATATCCGGAAAAAAATGTTTACTTTGCAGACCAGATTCGTTTTCTGGAGAAATTGATTATTAACACTATAAAATAACACTAAAATGTACGTATTTTTATCTATCTTAATCCTGATCGCTTCGCTATTTTTAATTCTGATTGTATTGGTTCAGAATTCAAAGGGAGGAGGTTTGGCTTCAGGATTTTCTTCTTCCAACCAGATTATGGGAGTACGGAAAACAACAGACTTTCTTGAAAAGGCGACGTGGGGAGCAGCCGGCTTTATTCTTCTATTGAGTATGGTGATCACCGCTTTTATCCCCGAGACAAAGCATGTCAACCAGTCCGAAATCAAACAGCAGGTAAATGATGCTACAATGATAGACCCAAATACAATAGCTCCCGATTTTGGCACTGCTCAACAACCGGTCGTTCCGGAAGAAGAAACCCCCGGTGAATAAGCGTTTACTCCACTGATATAAGGAGGCTGTCCTCAAAAACGGACAGTCTCTTTTTTTGTTTTCAATAAAACGGCATACTAAAATATGGACTTAATGCATTTCGACGGATTGTTGATCGGGATCGCCACTTTTCTTATCATAGGCCTGTTCCACCCGATAGTTGTAAAGGTTGAATATTACTGGGGTACAAGATGTTGGTGGCTATTCCTGCTGTTGGGAATAGCGGGAATAGCCGTATCGTTGTTTCTCGACAGTGTCCTGATCTCGGCGATATGCGGCGTGTTCGCCTTCTCTTCACTCTGGACGATCAAAGAGCTTTTCGAACAAAAAGAGCGCGTACGGAAAGGTTGGTTTCCGAAGAATCCCAAAAGGAAATAAGAGAACGGCCTTCCCTCTCTTAGTTGGATTCAGCATATTGGCTGGTAAGAATCTGCAATTTCATCTTTTCTTCATCTTTCCTGAGCTTCACGCCTGCAGGCTCCAGGTAATTGTAAAGAGCCGTCGTATACGTCGCGCCGGTATTGCTGTCCGACACGGATTCACGCCTGACGGGGATAACCAGCAAATGCAGATCTTGATCGGGGAAATGCTCCATCTGGTATTTCAGCATATTGGCAATATTCCCGAAAACGTACCCGCTATTCGTGGCACTGTAACTCTCGGAAAGGAAGCTGGTGCTATTGTTCTCTATCTGCCCGCTTTCAAAGAATGTCTTGACGGAGTCTTCCGGAAGGATCAACAGACGGTCGGGAGGCGTCAACGCATACGTCCAGTTTTCCTGAGGCATGGAGGTCAGGGTAAAGTATGTATTGTTGATTGTTCTTCCTTTTATTTTGGCAATGATCTCTTTTGCCGGAATCACGATTCTGGTGAATACGCCGGCGGGCGTTTTCAGATAGGTATAGTTGTCGTCCGGTTGTACCAGGCGGTCAATATCCGAGTTTTTAATACTGTTCATCTGGATCACCTCTTTTGTCACACTGAACGACTCCCGGCTGTTGATGATCGTATCTTGCCCTTCGCTTCCCGCTGTCTTGTAACGGTAGTAGAAATCCAAGTAGGAGCTACCCACTTTCAGCATATTCCCGCTGCCGAAAGTTGTTGTCACATAGATACCCGGAAGAAACGCATTAAAAGCCTCCTGATCCTTAAATGATTCCTGGCGGTATATGGTCTCGTCATAAAAGGCCTGCCCGAACTCAAGCGGCATCCTGACCCTTACATAAGGGGCAAACAGGTAGTTGCCGTTATAATCCAACGCAAACCTCACGGAATCGGGGATTGTCCGGTCGAATGCCGTATAGGTCTGCGATCCGAAAGAGGCCTGCATGTCGCAGTAGTTTAAAGGATTCGCATTCGTATAATAATTCCTCTCCAGCGGTTTAACCACTTTGTACAGTTGAACCTGCATGGGGACTAAAGAATCTCCCACCCACGAATCATACCGTATAAGAAAATTCACCGAGTCGATTTTCCCGTCCAATGCTTCATGCGCAAATTTAAACCCGTCGGGCGGACAATAGAACTGGCAGATATAATCCGACCGGAGGTTTCCGTATAACGGATCGTATATCTCTCCCAGCAACCCGGAAGAGGTTTTTGCATATATGGAGTCGATCAATACGGTGGATGCTTTGATTAAAAAAGTATCCGTGTAAACAACAGGCTTGTCGCCATCCGGCTGGATCGTTGTCCCTACCGAATGTAAATC
The DNA here is from genome assembly GCA_031274415.1 of Tannerellaceae bacterium. Lineage (GTDB taxonomy): Bacteria > Bacteroidota > Bacteroidia > Bacteroidales > Tannerellaceae > DFXE01. The sequence goes on from JAISQD010000064.1 coordinate 2,195, forward strand.
ATCATTGCAACTGCTAAGGAAAAACGTTCCTGAAACAATACCAAGTATAAAAAGCTTGATTTTCATATTCAACATTACTTATTAGAATCCAACACTATATCATAAAAATCATTGTATACATCCATATAGACATCCGGCGACTGATAAGGCAGGAAAGGTTTTTTGCTTTGAGCGGTAATATACTCCAACACTTCCCTGTTAATGGCTTTGCTTCCCTGTATGACGCCATCACAAAAATCAATAGCCAGTTTGGTTAATGCGGTAAAACCGGTATCGTTTTTAATGACTTCCACATCCTTGTCCAATGCGCCGTCCATCTTTAGCTTGTCGGCGAAATTCTTTTTGAGAGACGTCTTAAAATCATCGGCGTACACGGAATAGACAATCTTCGCATTCTTTAAACACGGGTCGTCGACATACATCCGTTTAATATATAACGCCGTCAGCGCCGACATCCATCCGTGACAATGGATCAGGTCGGGCATCCAGCGGAGCTTCTTTATGGTTTCCAACACACCGCGCACGTAGAAGATGGAACGCTCGTCGTTATCTTCATATTCGTTTCCCGACTCATCTTTCACTGTCGACTTGCGTTGAAAGAAATCTTCATTGTCGATGAAATAGACCTGCATTCTGGCGGATTGGATAGATGCTACCTTGATGATGAGCGGATGATCGGTGTCGTCTATAATAAGATTCATCCCTGAAAGCCTGATCACCTCATGCAACTGGTTGCGCCGTTCGTTGATATTCCCGAACTTCGGCATGAATGTTCTGATTTCACGTCCGCGCTCCTGAATACCCTGTGGCAAATTCCTGCTGATAATCGCAATTTCTGATTCCGGAAGATAAGGGGTGATCTCTTGGGTTATAAACAAGACTTTTCTAGCATCCATTCTTATTATTTTGTTTTTAAAGACGCTACAAAGATAATAAAATTCTTTCATTTACGGTAATTATTTGCTTGCTTTGCAGCTTCATTTAGTATCTGATGAAAATAGTTAACAGTATAGAAGAATTAAGAACCGGCCTTGCACAGGAGAAAGGAGTGGGGAGGAGCGTCGGTTTTGTCCCGACAATGGGGGCATTGCATGATGGGCATTTAAGCCTTGTGAAACAAGGTGTTGAAGAGAATGATGTCTGTGTTGTCAGTATCTTTGTCAACCCGACACAGTTTAACGACAGGAACGATCTGGCTACCTATCCACGCACATTGGACAAAGACTGTGCGATGCTGGAAGCAGCCGGTTGCGACTATCTCTTTGCCCCTTCCGAAGCGGAAATGTATCCCGTACCCGACACCCGTCGGTTCGATTTCGGTACCCTGTCGCAGGTGATGGAGGGGGCATACCGTCCCGGACATTTTAACGGAGTAGCCCAAATCGTGAGCAAACTGTTTGATGCCGTAAAGCCCGACAGGGCCTATTTCGGGGAAAAGGACTTTCAGCAGATCGCTGTCGTTCGCGCCATGGCGAAACAGCTGGATCTCCCCGTGCAGATTATCGCCTGCCCTATTTTACGTGAAGAGGACGGCTTGGCCATGAGCAGCAGGAATGTGCGTTTGACGCCGGGGCAACGTCAAAAAGCGCCGCTCATTGCACGTACGTTAAAAGAAAGTACTAACTTTGTACCCGGTAAGAGTGTAAGGGAGGTCATGGAATACGTTGTACATACCATTAACAATGAACAGGTAATGCGCGTTGAATACTTCGAAATTGTGGATGGCCATACGCTCGAAGCCATTGAGAACTGGACGGACACCACCTATCCGGTAGGCTGTATAGTCGTCTATTGCGGCGAGGTTCGTTTGATTGATAACATAAAGTACTGAACGGGTCAATTCAAAGAATAGTATGTTTATAGAGGTAGTTAAGTCAAAGATTCACCGGGTAACAGTAACGGACGCTAACCTGAATTACATCGGAAGCATCACTGTTGATGAGGATTTGCTGGATGCCGCCAATCTGATCCCGAATGAGAAGGTTTCCATAGTGGATAACAATAACGGGGAACGATTCGAAACCTACATCATCAAAGGAGAACGCGGGTCGGGAACGGTTTGCCTCAATGGTGCGGCAGCCCGGAAAGTCCAGACAGGCGATGTCATCATTATCATCTCGTATGCGACGATGGATTTTGAAGAGGCAAAAACGTTTAAACCGACCATCATATTCCCCGATACGGCGACAAACAAATTGGTATAAACCGACGGCGTGATAAATAACAGAACGATCTGGCGGGTAAGCTATCCGGTCTTTTTAAGCTTACTGGCGCAAAATATCATTAATGTAACGGATACGGCTTTTCTGGGACGGGTAGGCGAAATAGAACTGGGCGCCTCTGCCTTGGGTGGATTGTATTATATTTGCGCCTTTACGATCGCTTTCGGGTTCAGTACGGGGTCGCAGATCGTGATTGCCCGCAGGAATGGGGAAGGAGAGTACGGGCAGATAGGCCCGGTCATGATACAGGGCATCTTTTTCCTTTTCGCCTTGGCTACCCTGCTATTCTCCTTCACACGTCTTTTTTCAATGGATATCATGCGCTTCCTCATCTCTTCGGATACCGTATTGGATGCCACGTCCGATTTCCTGTACTGGCGTGTGCCGGGGTTCTTCTTTTCGTTTGTCAATGTCATGTTCAGGGCGTTTTTTGTCGGCATTACGCGGACAAAGGTACTGACGTTAAACGCCTTCCTGATGGCGATCATCAATATTATACTGGATTACCTCCTGATCTTCGGCCATGCCGGATGCCCGGAAATGGGATTGAAGGGGGCGGCTATCGCCTCGGTCATTGCCGAAGCGGCTTCCGTCCTCTTCTTCCTGGTCTATACGCGGATGACGGTCGATATCCGGAAATACGGATTAAACCGGTTCCGTTCGTTTGATTTCGGACTGCTGAAACGGGTATTGAATATCTCCGTCTTCACTATGCTGCAATACTTTGTCTCGATGAGCACGTTTATGTTCTTTTTCATCGCCGTAGAACGTATCGGGCAACGGGAACTGGCGGTCGCCAATATTGTCCGGAGCATCTATATCCTGTTGTATATTCCCGTAAACGCCCTCTCTACGACAACCAGCTCCCTTGTCAGCAACACCATAGGAGCGGGAGAAATACACCGTGTGATCCCCCTCGTCAAGAAAATAACCCGCCTCTCGTTCATCGTCATGGCGCTCTTTTCGGCCGTCATCTGCCTGATGCCGGAAACGATCCTGTCTGTCTACACGAACGATGCCACGCTCATTGCCGACTCCGTCAAATCCATTTACGTCATTGCAGGCGCCATGCTCATTTGTGCCACAAGCAGCATTTTCTTTAACGCCGTATCGGGTACGGGAAATACGCGCTCCGCCCTGTTGATCGAACTGCTGACGTTGGTTCTCTATTGTGTATACGTCTATTTGGCCGGTATGCAGTTGAAACTGCCCGTCCATATCTGCTTCGCCTCCGAAGTGATCTACTATACAAGCCTGTTGGTATTGAGCGCCCTCTATCTGCATAAAGGACAGTGGCAGAACAGAAAGATCTGACGGCGCAAACAAACTGTCCCTCATCATCACACGTTACATGGCGCGCAATAACGTCCTGCGTTGCGTCTTCTCGTCCGGTAAGGCATTCGCGACGGCGACGGGGCTTTAGTTAGGAACGTGAAATAAATAACCTATAATGATTGAATTTAAAATGATTAAATGGTGCATGTCTTACATCCCGTCAGGGATGTATCGCTCGGTAGAAATGTATCGCTCGGTAGAATGGAA
>JAISQD010000100.1 GCA_031274415.1 Tannerellaceae bacterium
GTCCGCTTTCTGCATCCCATATCTTGATGGTGTTATCCCAAGACCCCGAAACGATATGCCGCCCATCAGGACTATACGCTACTGACAAAACAGAATATTGATGACCCCTAAGGATACGCAGATCCCGTCTGCTTTCTGCATCCCATATTGTGATGGTGTTATCTTTATCAACAAACTCAAACAACGACCCCGACCCCGACCCCGAAACGATACGCCTCCCATCAGGACTATACGCTACTGAATTAACATCATCTTGATGACCCGTAAGAGTACGCAGATCCCGTTTCGCTGCTTTCTCTTGGGCATTACCGAATACAAGGTCTTCGAATGGATCCAATTTCTTCTGTGCAGTTCGTTCCTGCGTTGCCTTCTGGGCATGTGCTCCTGCGGTCTTTTCTGCAGCGGCTTTTATTTCTGCTTTTTGCGCCTCGATTTCTGCTTTCAATCTTCGTATTTCTTCTGCTGCTTTTTGCACTTCGGCTTCCGCTTTCTCCCGTGCTGCCTTTTCCCGTCTCAATGCTTCCTCTTGGGCTTTGCCTAACACAAAGTCTTCAAATGAATCCATATATGCTCTCCTTCTATGAGTTCTGGGACAAGCCCAGAGAATTGTACCTAGCTACACCGATAGAGATAGGAAGTTGCGTGCTGTTCGTGTGCAAGATTAAGAACAGTACAAACACTTGTACTGCGTGGTTCATCGGGTCGAGAAGAAGGTTTTCTGTTCTCCGGGAAGGGTAGTTTTGATTTGAATATGCTCAACTTCCATAGAAGTATGGTAGCAAATGATTAAGTCCTTTACAATGGATTTCACTTTTCCATAAAATCTGTATACGTATATGTTCCATTATGTTCCATTATTTCTATAAAGGAATTTTCTCAATGAGAGGTCTGTCCCCAAGCTAAACGGGGACAAACCTCGAATATCCCCACGACATTTCTTTACCGCACCGGTAGTCCCAGCTAGTGCCGTTATACGTACTACAGAGTGCAGCAACCTCTAATGAAGTATTATGAGACTTGATACAGAGTGCTAAAGGTTCTTGCAGGTATACAACATAAGGAAGTTTTACTTTGATAGTTCGTACGTGAGCTTGTTCAGCTTCCATAATATGAGTATTATATTTTATAATTGAACTCTTTACGAGAGATTTCATCCCACAGGACAAGCCTGTGGGCTTTCTTTTTCAGTAAATTGACAAAGGAGTAATTCAAATGACACTGTATGACGCGATATTTATTCGGCGGTCGGTGCGGAAATTTAACAATAGTCCGCTGGATGCCGCGGCAATCAAAAGCATTGAAAAATTCATTGAAGATACCCCTCCGCTTACCGGGCAGTCCGCGAGATTTGAAATCGTTTCGGCGGACAAGGTTCATGGCGGAGCGTCCGCGCCCCATTATATCCTTGCCTATTGTAATGAGAGTGACAGCGCCTACGCTAACGTCGGATACGTTTTGCAGAACGCGGATCTCTATCTGCAAAGCATTGGGCTGGGCAGCGTTTGGCTCGGTATGGCAAAGCCGAACGAACCAGAGCGGGACTACTGTATCCTTTTGGCCTTCGGCAAGACAGATGTCCCCATAAGGAAGGCCGAAGAAGAATTCAAGCGATTGCCAATGAGCGAAATCAGCGATCAGGATAATTCGGTTGCAAAGGCTGTTCAGCTTGCACCCTCCGCGGTGAATTCGCAGCCGTGGAAGCTACACTTTGAAAGCGGTAAGGTCGTGATTCGCTATTTCGGACGCGGGCTGATGAAACTGATGCTCCGAAAAAAGCTCAATAAAATCGATCTAGGCATCTCCGCACGGCATGTCGAGACCGCGTTGCTCCATGAGGGCAAAACGATATTGTCCATCACGCCTAAAACGAGCGGAAAAACGTTTGAGATTGAGATCGCGTATAAGTAAGCCGAACTTATTGTTATCTATAGCGGCGGACAATTCATGTATGTTGAGCCTTTTCAAAAACCTTGATTTTTTGAAAGGCTTTGTAGTAATAATAATAGGATAAATGGGGCAAAATAAACGGCACATAACAGGTTTGTATATGCTTCGGCGCAGTAGCACCCTCGGGCTACGCATTGCTTTATAGGCGGGCCAAAACGTCATATACAGCCGGAACGTTATACGACATTTGGGCTGAATTATTCTGAAGGTAATTGACTAATTATTGGAATAATGGATAATAAATATATGATTAAAAATATCCCAATAAGATTTTTTGTTATTACATTTATCTGGGCATGGGCGTTTTTTGCCCCTTTGTTTTTAGCGGGAATAGGTTTTTTATCAGAATATAAAGAACTTATATTAGGATTAAAAGAACTCATAAAAGTAATTGCCTGTTTTGGACCGGCAGTTGGGGCTATTGTCTCAATATATACATTAAATGGGAAAGATTCATTGAAAAAATATATTTCATCGTTCTTATCTATAAAATTTGGAACGAAAATATGGATACTTATATTTTCCATAGCGGGTATTTTCAGTATTTCATGGATTATTCCTGAATTATTTGGGTTTCCTCGCTTGAAATCATCATTATCGGGCATTAATAATATTCCTACTATTTTTGTATTCATAGTTTTCTGGATTATCTGTGTATTATTTGGCGGCGGCCAAGAAGAAATTGGCTGGAGAGGCTATGTTATGCCATTTCTTGAAAATAAATATGGATATATAACTGGTTCTTTAATTCTTGGAATAATATGGACATTTTGGCATCTTCCTTTATTTTTTATACCCGGAACTATTCAAAGCCAAATAAATTTTTTCTGCTATATGTTGTTACTTATCGGTTATTCTTATTTCTTTTCCTGGATAATCAATTTATCCAAAAATAAATTATTGTCAGGACTTATTGCCCATGGAACAGTGAATGCGTTTTTTGAATTATTCCCACCGGTTGTAAATGAATCAAACGATCTTCAAATTCGTTTATGGATATTAAGTATTTTAACGTTTGTTGTTGGAGGAATAATTGTAATAACAAGAACAATGAAGTATAAAAGCAGCCCAAACGTCGTATAGCAGGTCAGCCACTATCAATGAAAAAACAGAATAACATAAGCGAAAATGAAAACAAAACGACAGAAAATTAGAATAGCAATTGCTTATTTCAGTTTATTACTGTTTCCTTTCACTATCTTTTGTGAAATTATATAATCCACGAAAGATGATATGTTATTGTGTCCTAATTTACAGAGTCAAACACCCTATTACTCACTTACTCTTTACCGATGCTTATCCCAAACTGAGGTTGATAGTATGATTTATCTTTTGTATTTTTGTCAGAAACTTGACAATTCAAAAATCAAAAAGTCAAACGAATAAAGCGAACGATATGTTATTTGGTGAAAGGATAAGGCTATTAAGGGAAGAAAAGCAGTTGCTTCAAAGACAATTAGCTGCAACGTTGGGGATAGATACGCCGATGTACAGCAAAATTGAGCGTGGCTACCGCAGAGCAAAACGTGAGCAAGACCCGACTTTGCGAGGGTATGGCAGGAGCAATATATATAATATGGTACTGTTGTACGATACCTATTCTTCACTGCAATTTGTTGAATATCAGGAAAAACTTAAATTGAACGAATTTGTGCAGACAGAAACTGCACAATTAGGAAAAAACGATGAATTTGTCCAGACACCGTCTGGACAATTAGAAAATAGAAGTGCAATTGTCCAGACGGTGTCTGGACAATTGCCTATTTTTTTGAAATTAACCACTTTGTCGAATCATTTTGAAATCATCAATGCTTGCCAGACAATAGAAGAACGTATTTTTTATGTGCTCTATTCTTACAAAGAACGGCTTAATAATCGTGAGTTAAAGCGTTGCCTCAAAAACCACACATTTCATTCTCTGACAGGCGATAAGCATAATCTTTCCAAAGGTTTGAGAGAGATATATCCGCAGGCTGCTCCAATGCTCAAAGATGCCGTTTTTGTAGATTTCTTGGGACTGCCGCAAAAACATTCTCGGCTTTAAAGATATAAGCAATGATTTATTTGCAGAGCATTCATGGTATTTTAGAAACGCCCTTGTGCGTGCAAATTACGAGGATATAACTCAAGGTATTTACAAAACGGATAAATATCTTATCCGCTTTCTTTCAAACTTACTCTTTAAAGAAGGTAATATTCTTAAAAACAGAGAATTAAATGTTGGTTTTGTTCCTCAGGCAAATGCAGGTACAGATGAAAATACACCCAACAAGTTGGGGGTAAGCGACACAGAAAAGTTGGGGGTAAAATTGAATAAAAATCAATTCAAAATGCTTCAGTTGATAGAAATAAATAATAAAATTACGATTATTGAAATGGCAAAATCACTTTCAATATCGGAAACAGCCGTAGAAAACAACATTAAGAAACTTCGAGAAAAAGGTATTCTCTTGCGTGTCGGCTCCGATAAAACAGGACACTGGCAAATTAAAGAAGGATACTACCAATAATATGCATACCAGATTGATAAACACAAGTATCCTCTCCTTGTTTTGTTGGATACAGATTGTATCCGGTCAGAATCAGGATCAAAAAATAGTGATCGGGGGAACGGTTACAGATCGCGTGTCGGGCGAAACGCTTCCCGGAGCATCCATCTATACCAAAGGAATGCCGACAGGGACTTCGACCGATAACAAGGGAACGTATCGCCTGTCGTTGCAGAAGGGCGATTACACGATTTGTTGTACTTTCATGGGCTACCGGACAAAAGAAATCACTATTCACGCCCTCTCTTCACAAACGCTCGACATTCAACTCGAGCCCGGTGCGCACGAGTTGGGAGAAGTCGTTGTGTCGTCTAAAGCAAGGGATGCAAACGTGAAAAGCGCGGAAATGGGTATTGAGAGAATGAATATCGGAGAAATAAAACGTTTGCCTACGTTGATGGGCGAGGTGGACATCCTCAAGGTTATCCAACTCTTACCGGGTGTACAGGCGACGGCAGAGGGTGGTTCGGGATTCAGCGTGCGTGGCGGCGCCCCCGACCAGAATCTGATCCTGCTCGATAACACAACGGTATACAATGCCTCGCACCTGTTCGGTTTCTTCTCCATATTCAACAACGATGTCGTGAGCGGACTGGAGCTGTACAAGGGGGATTTGCCGTTGCAAGTGGGAGGGCGGCTTTCGTCGTTATTGAGCGTACAGACCAAATCGGACATCCCCGAACGTTTCGGCGGGAGCGGTGGGATCGGACTGATCGCCAGCCGCCTGATGCTTGAAGGTGTGGCCGGCAAAAAAACATCATGGATGATAGGTGGCAGACGCAGTTATGCCGACCTCTTTTTCGGCCTTTCGCCGGAAAAGACAGTCAAAAACTCCACGCTCTATTTTTACGACCTGAATGCCAAAATCTCCCATCAATTGTCGAACAGGGATAAACTTGAGTGGAATGTCTACCACGGACAAGACGTTTTCGGCGCCGAGATGGGGAAATTCAACTACGGCAACACGACCTCTTCGTTACTCTGGAGGCATCGCTTTTCAGGGGATTTGCTTTCAAGATTCAGCGTCAACCTGAGCGATTACCGTTACAGGCTCGGGGCAAGTCTCGACCAGATGGATATTCACTGGGGAGCAGGCATTTTTGATGTAGCGGTGAAAGCCGAATTTAACCATCATGCCAACAACCATCTGAATCTGAATTACGGCCTTTCGAGCGTTTTGCACCACCTTAGTCCCGGAAAGATTTCCATGAGCGGGTATCCGGATTATGAGTTACAAAACCATAAGGTACTGGAACACGGGATATACCTCTCCAACGAACAGAAAATCACCGGAAAACTCTCTCTCCGCTATGGCCTTCGATGGTCTATATTCCAGCATTCACAGACCTACAACCGGTTGGAACCACGCATCAGCGCAGTCTATCTTCTGAACGAACAGTCGTCGTTAAAAGCGCATTACGCACATAATGTACAATTCATCCAGCTGGCTGAAAATTCGGCGTCAGGCTCTCCGCTCAACGTCTGGTTTCCGGCAAGCCCGAATATCAAACCGCAAACCGTGGATATCGTCTCTGCCGGGTATTTCCGCAATTTTATGGACAACCTGTATGAAACGTCTGTTGAAGCCTACTATAAAGATATGAAAAACGTGATTGATTTTGCCGAACATGCCGAATTGCTGATGAACCAACACCTCGAAGAGGAGATCCGGACAGGTACGGGACGGGCATACGGCATAGAACTGTCTGTCAAAAAGAATGCAGGCAAACTGACCGGTTTCCTGAACTATACCTTATCGCGTTCGGAACGTACCATCCCGGAAGTCAACGGCGGACGAACCTATTTAGCCCCTTACGATAAGACGCATGTTGTCAATATTGTACTCAATTATGCGTTTTCCAAAAAGATAACCGCTTCGGCGGCATGGATTTTCGCTTCAGGTGCGCCAACCACGTACCCAACGGGAAGATTTCAGGTCGGCGGTGAATATTTCCCGATTTATTCAGGACGCAACGAATACCACAAACCGGCATATCATCGCCTCGACTTGTCGCTGACGTACATTCCCAATCCCCATTCGAAGAGGTGGTTGAAAGGTGAATGGAACTTTTCGGTCTATAACGCTTACGGACGGAAAAACCCATGGCTGATCACCTATAGCCAGACGGGAGCGTCCACGCCGACCGCCGAAATGACCTATCTTTTCCGCTTCGTACCCTCTGTCACGTATAATTTTAAATTTTAAGGTCATGTTAAAGAAACAGTTATCTTGTATCCTGACAAGTGTCGTTTTCTCCCTTTTGCCTTCCTGTACGGAGTCGTTCGATATAAAGACCGGCGATTCACCTCCGGTGATTGTTGTTTACGGAAGTTTCACAAACGAAGCGGCGCACCATTCGATCATGATTTCCTCTTCGTCGCCCTATTTTGACAAACAACCCAATCAAGGTATTCCGGGTGCGGAGGTCAGGATTGAATCGTCCGCCCACGACGTATTCGCTTTTACGGAAAACGATACTGTCCCCGGCCTGTATCAGACGATAGAAGAGGTAGCGGCTATACCCGGACATTCCTATACATTGACCGTCGAAGCGGACTTCAATCGCGACGGGGTGAAAGAGCGCTATACCGCCACCTCTTTCATGCAGCCGTCCCTTGACCTCGATTCCATCGAAATAAGGCATATCGACCTGATGGGAAGAAAGCAGTATGCCATGTACCTCTATGCGCAAGATCCTCCTGAGGATGATTACTATCTGGCTACGTATAAAGTCAACGGTACGGCTGTTGTAGACAGCATTAGCCAGCTCTCTGTGATGACCGACAAGACATTCAACGGGCAATATATGAACGGCATGCTTTTAGACATGTTCGGGGATGCCGCTGCCGTTGATCATAACAACGAAAACCGGAATCGTGTATACCTGACTCTTGGCGATACGGTGACCCTCTCTTTGGGACACATAGAAGAGGGATATTACAAATTCATCAATCAATGCAGGGATGGGATGGAGGGCGAATCTCCCTTTTTCGGTACCCCCGCTTCCAACATTACAACCAATATCTCCAATGGGGGAGTAGGCTATTTCACCTGTTATCCGGTCAGTACGATAAAAACAGTAGTGCACCTTCAAAGTCACTTTCCCTGAAAAAAAAGCTGTTTTCCCTGTCTGTTTTCCGGATAAAAATATTATCTTTGCACTTTGAATGAAAACATAAACGATGTTATCAATACTGACAGCCATTTCTCCTGTAGACGGAAGGTATAGAAATAAGACTGAAATACTATCGCCTTACTTTTCAGAATATGCACTGATCAAGTACAGAGTACGGGTTGAGATAGAATATTTTATCGCACTTGCAGAATTTTTGCCTCAACTAAAATCCTTGATGACGGAAGCATGCAAAGAGAGGCTTAGAATGGTATACCGTGGATTTTCCCTTGCAGATGCCGGACGCATCAAGGAGATTGAGCAGACGACGAATCATGATGTAAAGGCTGTAGAATATTTCCTCAAAGAGCAGTTCGACCGGCTCTCTTTACATCAATATAAAGAATTTATCCATTTCGGGCTGACATCCCAGGATATTAACAACACGGCAGTGCCCCTCCTGTTGAAGGAGGCGTTGTCGGATGTGTATTATCCCGGTTTGCAACAGGTGATTGACCGCTTGAGAGGGTATGCGGAGGAATGGAAAGATATCCCCATGCTGGCTAAAACACATGGGCAACCGGCTTCTCCTACCCGGCTGGGTAAAGAGGTGATGGTTTTTGCCTATCGTTTGGAACAGCAGGCGGTGCTGCTGAAAGCGATCCCCCTGTCGGCCAAATTCGGCGGCGCGACTGGCAATTACAACGCACATAACATAGCGTATCCCGGCTATGACTGGAAAGCTTTTGGCAATATGTTTGTCAACGATAGATTAGGATTATCACGGGAAGAATATACGACCCAAATATCCAATTATGATCATTTAGCCGCCGTTTTCGACGGCTTGAAGCGCATAAACACGATTCTGATCGATCTCACGCGCGACTTCTGGCAATATATTTCGATGGACTATTTCAAACAGAAAATTCAAGCGGGCGAGATCGGATCGTCGGCCATGCCGCATAAGGTAAACCCGATTGACTTTGAAAATGCGGAAGGTAATTTGGGAGTGGCCAATGCGTTGTTGGATCATTTGGCACGGAAATTACCCATCTCACGTTTGCAGAGGGATTTAACGGATTCTACTGTCCTGAGAAATATCGGCGTTCCGTTGGCGCATATCGAAATTGCGTTTAAAAGTACAACAAAAGGACTTGATAAATTGTTATTAAATAAAGAGGCTTTATCACGGGATTTGGATCAGTGTTGGGCTGTTGTCGCCGAAGGTATTCAAACGATCTTGCGGCGCGAAGGATATCCTGAGCCATACGAAGCATTGAAAGCTTTGACCCGTACGAATGAAGAGATTACTGAACATTCTATTCACACATTTATAGATGGACTTAAAGTAAATGAGGAGATAAAAGTTGAATTAAGGGCGGTATCGCCACATAATTATATAGGTATTTAAGTGTTAAACAAACATTTGGTAACCGGGAGGTTACAAAGTAGTTATTATTAATTTATATTTTTACAACAATGAGCACAGAAGAAAGAGAAGAATTTCAGCCACGTCCGAAGAAAGTGATACCTAGTATCCGAAGGGAAAACACGGATCAGGAAGGGGGAAGAAGACCTTATACTCAAGGATACAACCGGCCTGAAGGGAACTATGAACGAAGATCGTATACCAACCGGCCTCAAGATGACCGCGGCGGTTACCGGTCTTACGGAGAACAACGACCCACGCATCCCCGTCCGTATGACAACCGGGATGGAGGGAATAACCGGGGTTACGGGAATAACAACCGGGATAATTATGGGAACCGTCCTTCGTATGGAAACAACCGTCCTTCATACGGTAACAACTATGATCAGCGTCCGTATGGAAACAATGATCAACGTCCGTATGGGAATAATGATCAACGTTCGTACGGGAATAACGATCAGCGCCCGTATGGGAACGATCAGCGCCAGTACAACCGTCCCCGTCCGACGAATTATGACAACCGTCCGGCAAAAGCCTATTCCGCCACGCCGTCGGGGGAAGGAATGTCGGGCGATGGAGTGAAGAAAAGGAGACCCCGCGTAGGCGATGTACGGAGCAATCCTTACGACAACCGCCGGCCATACGATAATCGCGGAGATGGTAGGCCATCTTACGGGAACAATCGCGGCGGCGGATACGAACAGAATAGACGTCCGCAACAACGCCGGACGAATGATTACAATCCGAATGCAAAGTACAATTTCCAAAAACAGTTGAAGTACAAAGAGGTACTGACTGATCCGAACGAACCGATCCGTTTGAATAAGTTCCTTTCCAATGCGGGCGTATGCTCCCGGCGTGAAGCGGACGAATTTATACAGAAAGGCGTTGTGAAGGTGAACGGTCAGGTGATCACGGAACTGGGGACGAAGATTACGCGCCAGGATGAGGTATTGTTTCAGGAACGGGCGGTACAAATCGAAAGCAAAGTGTATATCGTTTTGAATAAGCCGAAGAATACCGTGACCACTTCCGACGATCCGCAAGAACGCCGGACGGTGATGGATCTGGTAAAGAATGCCTGTAAGGAACGTATCTACCCTGTAGGGCGGTTAGACCGCAACACAACCGGCGTACTCCTGCTGACCAATGATGGCGATCTGGCATCCAAACTGACGCATCCTTCGTATAAGAAAAAGAAGATCTACCATGTCTGGTTGGACAAAGAGGTGGCGATTGAAGACATGGAAAAGATTGCGAACGGGTTGGAATTGGAAGACGGAGAAATCCATGCCGATGCCATCAGTTATGCCAGCGAGGATGACAAGAGGCAGGTAGGGATCGAGATCCATTCGGGGCGTAACCGTATCGTGCGGCGCATTTTTGAGTCGTTGGGTTACCATGTGATGAAGCTCGACCGCGTCTATTTCGCCAGTCTGACAAAAAAGAATCTCGGACGGGGCAAATGGCGTTACCTGAACGAGAAAGAGGTGAACATGCTTCGCATGGGAGCGTTTGAATAACAATGAAGTAAATAATAACAGTATAGCCGGTTATTTCTTAACAACCGGCTATCTTTAGCTTATAGTAAAGAGAGGAAAAACATGGAAACAATTGTCAGAACAAAAATTGTAGATGTACTAAAAAGTAAAGCGTTCGGTACAACCGTGAATGTCAAAGGTTGGGTACGTACGCGCAGGGGCAGCAAACAGATCGGTTTTATCGCGTTGAATGACGGCTCTACAATCAATAATGTTCAAATCGTTGTGTCTGTGGAAGATTTTGGTGAAGAGTATCTGAAACCAATCACAACGGGGGCATGTATCAGCGTGAATGGCGTTTTAGTCCGGTCGGAAGGACGGGGACAGGAGGCGGAGATACAGGCAAAAGAGATACACATTTACGGCACGGCTGATCCGGCGACCTATCCGTTGCAAAAGAAAGGCCATTCCCTTGAGTTCCTGCGCGAAATAGCGCACCTGCGTCCGCGCACCAATACCTTCGGCGCGATATTCCGTATCCGCCACCATATGGCCATGGCCATTCATACGTTCTTTCATGACAGGGGATTCTTTTATTTCCATACGCCGGTTATTACCGCTTCCGACTGTGAAGGTGCGGGACAAATGTTTCAGGTAACGACCATGAACCTGTACGATTTGAAGAAAGACGCCAGCGGCTCGATTGACTATACGAGCGATTTCTTCGGGAAGCAGACCTCCCTGACCGTATCCGGCCAGTTGGAAGGCGAGTTGGCGGCTATGGCTCTGGGATCGATCTATACCTTCGGCCCTACTTTCCGTGCGGAAAACTCCAATACGCCGCGCCATCTTGCCGAATTTTGGATGATTGAGCCGGAAGTGGCGTTCAACGGGATCGAAGAAAATATGCAACTGGCCGAAGATTTTATAAAATACTGTATTCAATGGGCTTTGAACCATTGTATGGATGATATCCGTTTCCTGAATGATATGTTTGACAAGGAGCTGATCGATCGTCTAAACTTTGTGTTGAAGCAGGATTTCGTCCGCCTGAGTTATACGGAAGGGATAAGGATACTGGAAGAGGCCGTTGCCAAAGGGCATGCTTTTGAGTTTCCCGTGTTCTGGGGTGCAGACCTGGCCTCGGAACATGAACGTTACTTAGTCGAAGTGCATTTCAAATGCCCTGTTATCCTGACGGATTACCCGAAAGAGATCAAATCGTTTTATATGAAACAAAACGACGACGGCAAGACTGTTCGTGCCATGGATGTGCTGTTCCCCAAAATCGGGGAGATCATCGGCGGCTCCCAGCGCGAAGATGACTATGACAAGCTCTCGAACCATGCCGAAGAGATGGGTGTGCCGGTAAAGGATATATGGTGGTATCTGGATACCCGTAAATTCGGTACGGCGCCTCATTCGGGTTTCGGATTGGGCTTTGAACGTTTACTGCTGTTTGTTACCGGAATGGGTAATATCCGCGACGTCATTCCTTTCCCGCGTACCCCCAATAACGCCGGTTTTTAATATATACTAAACATTTGCAACAATGAAACTCAGCTATATACTACTGCTTTTTCTTTTTATCGCGGCATGTTTCAGTTGTATCCAGGATGAACCTTTATCCCCTTACGCTGACATTACGGCATTTTCACTCCCTGAAAACGTCCGCTTGAGCAACGCTACGATCAATCAAACGAATATTTCCGTGATGGTGCGGAAAACCGCCGACCTATCGTCTATTGTCCCCTCGATCGAGATCAGCGAAGGGGCAACGATCCATCCGGAAATCGGCACATCGCAGGATTTCAGCAAAAACGTGCAATATACTGTGACCGCTGCAGATGGCAAACACCAACGGACGTTCACCGTCCAGGCCATTTCCATACCGGTATACAGTTATGATTTTGAGAACTGGGAAGCCCTGAATTCCAGCCGCAAATATGAAACCCCTGTCGAATATAATGAGAGCGGGTTGAAGATGACGATATGGGATTCCAGCAATAAGGGAACCGCCATATATTGGCCGTCACAGACCCCCGCATCCGAATACCCGATACGCAGGACGGAAACGCATGCAACGGGGAGGTATGCCGCCGAGATGACGACGCAAGAAGGGCCAGGAGACATCATTTTCGTCAATATCCCGATTGTCGCCGGCTCGTTGTTTACGGGTGTGCTAAATCCCCTTAACGCGATTGCCAACCCCCTGTTGGCAACCGAATTTGGACAGCCGGTGATGGAAAAGCCCCTTCTTTTCAAAGGGCAATACATCTACAAACCTGGGACGGGGAGTTACATTGATTCCAAAGGGAAAGATGTGCCGGGAAAGAAAGATACCTGTGCCGTTTACAGCGTCTTTTTCCGTTCGGACGAAAAGCTGGAGCGGCTCGACGGGACGAACATCCTCACCCACCCCAACATTGTCGCCATCGCCATGATGCCGCCCGAAATGAAAGCCGG
>JAISQD010000121.1 GCA_031274415.1 Tannerellaceae bacterium
ACGATACGGTCTACCAATGTGGCATATACCCCGCAGGCCTCTTCAAGCCACGCCTTAAAGTCATCCCCCAGATTCCAGCAGTCGATATACCGGAGAATCACCTCTTTCAGCTTGTGCCCGTTTAAGAAGATCAGTTCGCAGGGAAAGATAATCAACCCTTTCGTCCGGTCTCCATCGAATGTCTTGAAGCGGTGGTAGAGCAACTGGGTCAATTTCGCGGGATAGGAGGATGGTGGGGCGTCCGTCGGTTGGCAGGAGGGATCGAAAGCGATACCGGCCTCCGTCGTATTGGATATGACGAAACGCATCTCCGGCTGTTCGGCCAACCGGATAAATTCGGCATATTGGGTGTAGGGGTTCAACGCCCTGCTGATGACATCTATCGAGGTCAGGCTGTTGACCGCTACGCCTTTCTCCAATCCTTGCAGGTTGACATGATAGCGGCAATGCTGCGCGTTGAGCTGCTCGGCCATTCCTTTTTCGATCGGCTGTACGACGACGACGCTGCCGTTAAAACCGGTCGCTTCGTTCATATTCCATACGATCCAGTCCGCAAAGGCGCGAAGGAAATTCCCTTCTCCAAACTGGATGATGCGCTCCGGGTATCGTTTGATAAGAGGTGTGTGTGTCATGGTATAATGGGGTTTATTAAAAACTGGCTTTCTCCGGTTCGGGATTCAGGTAGTTCATGATCTGTCCGCTTAATTGCAACAGGGATATCTCGCATAGTTTGGTAGCGTATTCGGCGATAGACTGACGCTCTTCCGCCCCGAGGAGGCTATTCTGCGCTTCACGGAGTTCAATACCGGAGAGTTCTTTTAGTTTGTACCGCTCGATGGCGATCTGGTAATATTCCTGTGCGGCTACGAGGTTTTCCTTTTCCAGCTTCCAGAGGTTCAGGTTGTTTTGGTAGGCCATCCACTGGTTGCTCATATCGGTGCGGAGCGTCAGTTCCAGCTCCTGCCGGCGCAGTTCGCGGTTTTGTATCTGGATACGCGCATTACGCTGTTCGCGGCGGCGGTTAAAGCCGTCGAAGAGCGTCATCCCCAGGGTGAGGCCATAATTCAGGCTGGCCGCGTCCGCCCCATAGAAGTTCGTCGTATAGCCATACCCGGCATTGAGCCGCAGGTAGGGGTAATTGCGGCTTTTGGCTTTCTTGTAGTCGAGTTCGGATATGGTATAATTGCGTTGCACGATCAGCAGGGAGACATTCGATTCCATCGTCCTTTTCCAGAGATCCACCTCATCCAGAAAGGGATTCGGCGTAATGATGGAGTCTTTCAGAAACAGCTGTTCTTCGACGTTTCCGAATGCCATTAATTCGTTCAACCGCGTATAAGAGCGGTGCAGGGCTTCCAGTTGATTGAGTACTGCCGAGCTGTCGGTATTGAAATCCACCTGTGCCTGCTGCAGGTCAAGGCGCGACATGGAACCGATGAAATACTCCTCTTCCACAATCCTGAGGCGCTCTTTCGACAGGCTCAGGGTAGAATGGAGATTCTTCAACCGTATTTTCTGACGGATCAAATTATAGTACTCGCTTGATATGGTGGCTATAAAATCTTCGATCATCATACGGGTATTCAGCTCTCCGATGTTTTTCAGCTCTTTCAGACGGGCATATTCGGCCTGAATGCCAAAGCCGTCGAAAACAGTCCAACTGACGTTCAGCCCCACATTCGCCGTTTCCGTATCGTTCGCTATCCCGCTAAAACCGCTACTCAGATCGGCAGCAGGCAGGTATCCGGCATTTCCCGCAGTGGCATTATTGTTGCTTATCTGCTGTTCGTTACGGACAATCCGGATGGAGTAGTTACGTTCCAACCCAATCTCGATACACCGCTTTAAACTGTAGACCTCCTGCGCCGTTACGGAAACGCCCGCAAAAACAATCCATAATATAATGTAAGATCGTCGTTTCATGCCTTCCTTTTTTTCTTTTGTCTGTCAGTAGAAATAAAACAATACATTGCCGGTACAATATACAATGTCATAAACGTAGAAACAACCATCCCGCCAACCACCGCCGCACCCATGGCAATACGCTGATTCGCTCCTTCAGCCGAGGCAAACACCAGGGGAAGAAGCCCCAGGATCGTGGATGCGCTGGTCATCAGGATCGGACGGAGACGCTGGGTTGACGCCGAATGGATCGCTTCAAGAAACGAAGTTCCCGTCTCCTGCCGTTGGTTGGCAAACTCGACGATCAATATCCCGTTTTTTGCCACCAGTCCGATCAACATGATCACACCGATCTGGCTAAAGATATTCATCGTAATATCCGAGAAGTACATAAACACCAACGCCCCCGCAATAGCCAACGGCACGGTGAACATGACCACCAACGGGTCTTTGAAACTCTCAAACTGGGCGGCCAATACAAGGTAAATCATCACCAACGCCAATATCAGCGCAAACATCAAACTGTTCGAACTTTCACGAAACTCCTTCGATTCGCCCGAAAGCGCCGTCCGGAAACTACCATCCAACACGTCGGAAGCGATCTTGTCCATCTCGTCCAGACCGTCCCCCAACGTATATCCTTTGTTCAACCCACTGGTTACGGTGGCCGATACAAAACGGTTGTACCGGTAAAGCTGGGGCGGCGCAACATCTTCCCGGAGCGTGACTAAGTTGTCCAATTGGATCATATGTTCATCATTATTGCTGCGGACATAAATGGATTTCAGGTCTAACGGCGTATTCCTCTGTTGGCGGTTAATCTCTCCCAATATCTGGTATTGCTTTCCGTTCATATAAAAATAGCCCATACGTTGTCCGCTCAGCGCATATTGCAGTGTCTGGGCGATATTCCGCGTACTGATCCCCAACAAAGAGGCTTTATCGCGGTTGATCTCTATGCGGGTTTCGGGCTTTGTGAACTTCAGGTTGACGTCCGCCATCTGAAAAGCCGGATTGTCGTTCACCCGTTGTATAAATTCAGGCAAAAATTCCCTTAACTTTTCAAGACTGGGCGCCTGCAGGACATACTGTACGGGCATGCCCCCGCGACGTCCGCCGAATGTAGACTGCTGTTGTACAAAAGCGCGGGCTTTCGTCTCCTTCCGAACGGCATCGGACAGTTCGTCTGCGATCACCATCTGCGAACGGTCGCGCTTTTTTATGTCGGGCAGGATGACACTCAAAAAGCCGTTAGAGCTGAACGAGCGTGTGGTAACGGCTACCCGCTCGGGAGCGAGGGAGTCCGTGACATATTCGATCCGGTCGGCAAAGTCGCGGATAAACTCAAACGTTGTTCCTTCCGGCCCCCGTAAATTAATGGAAACCATCGACCGGTCTTCCAAAGGGGCTAATTCGGAAGGTATTTTTTTCCAGAAAAAGCCGATTACGCCGAACAGGATGACGACGATCGGGACGGCAAACCATTTATTGTTCAGGAAGGCACGGAGCGTTCCGGCATAAAAGGTGTTCATCCCTTCGAAAAAGGGTTCGCTCTTGACGTATAACCAATTCTTCTTTTCCCGGCTTTTTAACAGTTTCGTTGCCAACATCGGCGTAAAGGTGAGCGCAACAAATGAAGAGATCGCCACCGATCCGGCAATCACGATACTGAACTCCTTAAAGAGACGCCCCGTCATCCCCTCCATAAAGACAATCGGGATGAAGACGGCAACAAGGGTTACGGTAGTGGAAATCACCGCAAAGAAAATCTCTTTCGATCCCTCTATCCCCGCCTCTTTGGGGGTCATCCCTTTCTCTATCCTGACGTAAATATTCTCCGTGACGACAATCGCATCGTCCACCACCAGCCCGACGGAAAGCACAATCGCCAACAGCGACAGCACATTGATCGAAAAGCCGGCAATATACATAATAAAGAACGCCCCGACCAACGAAACGGGAATGACAACGACCGGAATCAACGTCACGCGCCAATCCCGTAAAAACAGGAAGATAATCAAGACCACCAATAGGAAAGCGACATAGATCGTCTCCTGTACTTCGGCGATGGAAGCGCGTATAAAACGGGTGTTGTCATACACAATCTCAATCGACACATCTTCGGGAATATCTTTCTTCAACTGCTCGATGCGGGTATAGGCCTCGTTGGCGATTTCGATATGATTTGCTCCCGGCTGGGGGATGATGACGTCGATCACCATCGGTTCGCCGTTCATGCGCATAAAGCTGCGCATATCTTCAGGAGCCAGTTCGGCACGCCCGACATCCTGAAACCGGACGATATTCTCATTCTCTTCCTTTATAATAAGGTCGTTAAACTCTTTCGCCGTATGCATCAGCCCTAATGTCCGGATCGAGAGGTCGATCGTATTCCCCTCGATACTGCCGGAGGGCAATTCGACGTTCTCCGCCTCTACGGCATTGCGGATATCCAAGGGCGTGACACCATAACCGGCCATCTTGATCGGATCGAGCCAAAGGCGCATCGAATACCGTTTCTGCCCCCATATATCCACCCCGCTGACGTTCTGGATCGTTTGCAGCCGCTCCTTTACGGTGAGTTCCGCTATTTCGCTCAGCTCCATCAGGGAGCGCTGTCCACTGCGGATACCGATCTGCATGATCGGGGTGGCGTCGGCATCGGCTTTGGTCACGATGGGCGGGTCGCAGTCGCGCGGGAGGTAACGTTGGGCGCGTGACACCTTGTCGCGCACGTCATTGGCCGCCGTCTCGAGGTCGACCGACAGCTCAAACTCCACCGTTATACGGCTATCGCCCTGGCTGCTCACGCTGCTCAGGGAACGGATACCGGGTATGCCGTTGATATTCTGCTCCAGCGGTTCGGTAATCTGATTCATAATCACCTCGGCATTGGCGCCGGGGTAGGAGGTGTTGACAGAGATAATCGGCTGGTCTACGCTCGGAAATTCCCGCACGCCCAGCGAACGGTATCCGATCATCCCGAACAGCAGGATGACAAGAACCATGACGGTGGAAAGGACCGGGCGTTGGATGCTTATTTCGGAAATATTTGCCATAGGGGGAACGGGTTAATACAGGTTATCAATGGTCACTTTCATCCCCGTACGCATTTGCATCACGCCTGTCGTAATCACCGTATCGCCGGGGTGAATGCCCTCCAGCACTTCAACACGGCTTTCCGTCCGCAGCCCGATAATGATTTCCGTCGGTTTTGCCACGCCGCTTTTATAGAGGTAAACGATGTTTTTCCCCATTTCCGGGATGACCGCTTCGCTCGGTACGGCCAATGCATTGACTTCCCGTTTGGAGAGGACGATCGAGAGCGTCCGCCCGGGCTGGATGACCTCATTCAGGTTCGGGTAAATGGCGCGTGCCTTCAGCGTGCGGGTGGTCGGTTCTATTTTACTCTCCAAGGCATACACCTTTGCGCGGTAATCCTGCATGATCCCGGTGGATGATTCCATACGGAAGACGATGGATGTGCCGTCTTTTATTTCCGAAACATATTTTTCGGGAAAGGAAAATTCTATTTTGATGGGGGAAATCTTCGTGAGTTTGACAATCACCGTCGAGGGGGTGGCATAGGCGCCTTCACTCACCGAACGCAAGCCGATAATGCCATCAAAAGGGGCGCGTAGCTCTGTCTGGGCGATATTCGCTTTGACTAATTCGATATCCGCCATCAGTTTTTCATATTCGGTAGTGACCTGTTCGTAGGCCTCCTGACTGACCGCGTCTTTTTCTAATAACGTATGCTGGCGGTAAACGCGGTCACGCGCCAGGGGGACTTGCGCCTCCAGCTTTTTTAATTGCGCCTGTAAGGGCTTGTCATTGATCTTGGCCAGCAAATCGCCCTCCTTGACATGTGTCCCTTCTGTAAAATAGATCGCCACAATCTTACCGGATGATTCAAACGAGAGGTCTACCTCTTCGTCGGGAATCGTACTTCCCGTTGCGACATACGTATCGGTTAGCGGTTGCAAATGGATGACTTCAGCATTAATATTCAAAATCTGGGTGCGGGGGGAAGGCCGTGATGGCGGAACATCACCGGACGCATTCTTGGATGCCGTCAACATTGTTTTAATCTGCGGGTAGGCAATTATCCCTAAAACCAAGAGCGCGATAATAGCCACGATACCCCATCTCATTCTTTTCGCCATATTTGATGGTATTATTCTTCGGATTTTACATTCAGGTTAAGTATTAAGACTTAGCCCAAAGGTAAAGGTTTAATTTTAGAATCCAAAAAATATCCCCTTAATTTATCCAGTTAGTCCGTCGGAACGGGTTAGTTAGTGCGTTGCCGCGGGCTAGTTAGTGCGTGATGACGGGTTAGTTAGTCCGTCGCGACGCTTTAGTTAGTCCGTTTCGGCTATCAAAAAAGAAGTGGGGAGCCGGAAAAAGGGAAGGCTTCTCACCTTTTTTCGTCCTATTCATTTGATTTAGTGTGTGATAGATAGGAGATGGGTGGGGAGGTGGGCAAAAAAGATGTTTTTTCATTTCTATATATCCTTTTATCCTTTTTCTACAGGTTTGTTTTTTCTCATTTCTACCCCCACCACTCCACCACTTACTCTTTTCTTCTCTCTTCTAGAGAAAGGAAGAAAAGAGGTAAGAAGAGTATAAATAGTTGATTGATAGTTTTTTATGAGTTCGTTAGACGGTCCTTTTTTGTCTTCCGAAAAATCGTTTTTTGTGATAAAAAGTGGTGGGGTAGCCTTTTTTCTACCCCACCATTTTCTTTCTACCCCCACCATTTTGGCCTTTTTTGTAAACAAAAACAGGAAAAAGAAAGAAAAAGAGATGACCATCAGACGACCACAGACGACCATCAGATGACCATCAGATGACCACCAGACGACCAAAAATGGTCATCATCACGACCAAAATGGTCATCATCACGACCAAAAATGGTCATCTGATGGTCATCTGTGGTCGTCTGATGGTCACCAAATGACCATCAAGGAACAAAAAAAAGGGTCTATACCGTTTTGTGTGGGTACTTACCCGCAAGGGGAGGAGAGGGGGCGTGCGACGAGTATACCGCTCGTGCTTTTCCCCTTTTCCAGGTATGTTTTCAACGATCCTTCGTATACCGCGACACGTTTGGCGGACGTAGAGGCATGGATAAAGGTCAGCCTCCCGCCGACCTGCATGATGATGCCGGCATGCGTCACGTCCAGCCCCTTTATCGTCGTAGTGAAACAGACGATATCGCCTGGTTTTATCCGGTCTGTGAAAGCCGCTATCCTTGCCTTGGGGAGGTAATGGCAGGTACGCCCGTTTATGCGGCGTTCCACCTGTTCCATTTCGCGTACCGACAGGGGGTCTCCTTTCAGTTGCCGGTAGCTGTCGGGATGGGTTGACATGAAATCGAGGCGAAGCGGAAAGACGTCTCCGCCCAGCTCTTTAGCCATATCCTTTACGATCCCTTTCCGTTCGTTCTCATAGATCCAGTCCGTCATATAATGCAACCGGGCGGCATAACCGCTGATGACGCCCTCCCTGTAACGGAGGGTTTGAAGATGCCGGCAAAAGCGGTCGAAAGAGGGATTGGGATCGTTGAGCGTGCGGGATAGGGCGATGACATACTCGACAAAGGTGGTACAATCCATCCCGCGGAGGTTAACGATCAACCTTTCAGGTTCTTTCTCCAATGTCGACGCCACATAGGGAGTTCCCAGAAAGAAAGTGGCCGTTTCGACGATCAGCTCTTCCAGCGGCAGAGAGCTATTCGATGCCATCGCCGTCATATACCGGTCGAAGACGGCGCGGTCTTCCTTCGTCGCATAGACCCTTTCAGGTACCTCCGTCTGTCCGTTGAGGCAGAGGGGGAACAGGAGAAACAGGCCAAACAAATAGTGTGCAGCATGCATGACAGACATTCTTTTATGGTTGTTCTTTTGTGTTCAGTAAGTCCTGGAGCTTGATCAGTTCGTCGCGGTATTGGGCGGCTTCGATGAACGAGAGCTTTCTGGCGGCTTCGGTCATCAGCTTTTTCGTTCGTTCTATCGCCTTCTCAAGCTGCGGCCGGCTCATATTCCTGACGATGGGATCGGCGGCCAGGCTTAGTTCGGGTTCGACGTAGGCATAAGGCTCCGGCTTGCCCTGTTTCTCCGCCAGCAGGGAAACGCCGGCTTTCACCACCTGTGCGGGCGTAATCCCATGTTTTTCGTTATAGGCCAACTGCTTCTCGCGGCGGCGCTGGGTCTCGTCGATGGTCAGTTTCATACTCTCCGTTATCTTGTCGGCATAAAAGATCACCTTGCCGTTCACATGGCGGGCGGCGCGTCCTGCCGTCTGGGTCAACGACCGGTGCGACCGGAGAAAGCCCTCCTTGTCGGCGTCCAATATAGCGACCAGCGATACTTCGGGCAGATCCAGCCCTTCGCGCAACAGGTTAACGCCCACCAGCACGTCAAAAATCCCCTTGCGCAAATCATCCATAATCCGGATACGTTCCAGCGTCTCTACATCGCTATGGATATAGTTGCATTGTATACCCATACGGATCAGGTAGGTGGTCAGCTCTTCCGCCATACGTTTGGTCAGCGTTGTGACCAATACCCGTTCGTTTACGGCCGTCCGCCCGGCAATCTCCTCCATCAAATCGTCGATCTGGTTCAGCGTAGGGCGTACATCAATGACCGGATCGAGTAATCCCGTCGGGCGGATGACCTGCTCGACCACCACCCCTTCGCTCTTTGCCAATTCGTATTCCGCCGGCGTGGCGCTGACATAAATAGCCGCCGGCGTCAGCGATTCGAACTCCCCGAACATAAGCGGGCGGTTGTCGATGGCGGCAGGCAACCGGAACCCGTACTCTACGAGATTCTGCTTACGGGAATAGTCCCCGCCGTACATCGCGCGTATCTGCGGAATCGTGGCGTGGCTCTCGTCTACCACCAACAGGAAATCTTCCGGGAAATAATCCAACAGGCAATAGGGGCGTTCGCCGGCTTCACGGCCATCGAAATAACGGGAATAGTTCTCTATCCCGGAACAGTGTCCCAGCTCGCGGATCATCTCCAGGTCAAACGTGACACGTTCGTACAGCCGTTTGGCCTCGTAATGCTTTCCCGCCGCTTTCAGGTCTGCCACCCGCGTCCCCAGGTCGATATCAATCTGACTGATCGCCATATTGATCCGTTCCTGTGTGGTCACAAACAAATTGGTCGGATAAATATTCAATTCGTCTTGCTCGTCTATCTCATTCCCGCTGTGGGGGTCGAAAGAGGAGAGGCGCTCTATCTCATCGCCCCAGAACTCAATCCGGTAAGCCATCCCGTCATAGGTTTCGATCGCCGGAAAGATATCGACCGTATCCCCGTTTACACGGAAACTTCCGCTGCTGAAATCCATTTTATTATTGACATACAGGGCATCGACGAATCGTCGCAGCAACACGTCGCGATCTATCCGCATCCCCTTTTCCAGGTGCGTCACCTTTTCGGCAAACGCCCTCGGGTCTGCCATCCCGTAGAGGCAAGAGACAGACGATACGACGATGACATCCCTGCGTCCCGACAACAAAGAGGCGGTAGCACGCAACCGGAGCCTGTCGATCTCTTCGTTAATTTGCAGGTCTTTTTCTATGTACGTATCCGTAACCGGCAGGTAGGCTTCCGGCTGGTAATAGTCGTAATACGAAACGAAATACTCAATGGCATTATTGGGGAAAAACGCCTTGAACTCGCTGTACAGCTGGGCGGCCAGCGTTTTGTTGTGACTGAGTACCAGGGTGGGTTTTTGTATCTCCTTGATCACATTGGCGATCGTAAACGTTTTCCCCGAACCGGTAACGCCCAATAACGTTTGAAAGGGTACACCCTCTTTCAATCCTTCCGTCAGTGCGGCAATGGCTTCCGGTTGATCCCCTGTCGGACGGAAAGGAGATGACAAGTCAAACCCCATTCTTTAGGCCTCTCTCGGCATGACGATCCACAACACCACATAGCCCAACAGTCCGGCAAAGACAGTAAACACACTTAACAAAATATAGCCGACGCGAACAAGCGTCGGATCCCAATCCATATAATCCGCAATCCCTGAACACACGCCGGCGATCATTCCATTCCCCGAACGTGTAAGCCTTCTTTTCTCTTCCATACCGAAAATTATTATTAGATGACGACAAAATTACTTTCTATCTCCTGCATTTAGTTGGAGCTTCCATGTTTGAAAACCTCATCCACCATTTCCGGTTCAAGGTGTTCGCCCACTTTCTTGTTGAAGCTGATTTTAAAAGAACATACTACTCATGACACAAAGTTAATACATTTTCCGGTTTTCTTGACCGTTAACTGTTTTGGGCGTATTTTTTTGCCTCTTTCTGCCTCTTTTTGCCTCTATTCCAGAAATTGGACGGGAGCAAAAAAAAATTGCTCGGGAGCAAAAAAAAATTGCTCGGGAGCTTTTCCACAAAAGGACGGGAGCTATTTTTTTTTGCTCCCGAGCAATTTCTGGAATGAAAGCGGAGTTATTTAGAGGAAACGCCTCCGGCGTTTAGTTACACCAGTTAACGGCGAACGAATTGATTATGTTATCATGACGACAAATACAATCGCCTGAAAATCAATAAGTACCCGTCATTGCGAACACAGTGAAG
>JAISQD010000152.1 GCA_031274415.1 Tannerellaceae bacterium
TTCACCCAATAGGGCTTCATATCGTCCCTGACATCCATATTCAGGTCTAATGAGGCCGTCAGGTCTTTGGTGATATTGGCTTCGACGCTTCCGCGCAGGGTGTACTTGTCGAAATCTACGCGGTTGAAAATGCCTGTTTCATAGTAATATGAGCCGCCGATAAAGTAACGCACCCTATCGTTTCCGCCGCTGACGTTTAGCGCATGGTGTGTAACGATAGGATTTTCTATTCCCTCGGCCATCCAGTCGTGGTGGTTGTTCTTATAATACGCCAGTTCGTCCGGGGTATAGAAGGCATAATCATTGATCGTTCTGCCGTCTGTGGTCAGCCCGTCGTTGATGAAAAGCGCTTGATGATAAGCGTCTTGCGTCTCCGGTATCTGGGTAATTTCAGACACTCCCACCGTGCCGGTATACGAGATGACAGGTTTTCCTACTTTCCCCTTTTTAGTCGTGACCAACACAACGCCGTTCGCCGATCGGGAGCCGTAAATAGCCGTCGAAGCGCCGTCTTTCAGGATCGACAGGTTTTCGATATCGGCAGCATCCAGTCCGTCAAAGGCGAACTTGTCCCTTGCCACGCCGTCGATCACATAGAGCGGCGAA
This sequence comes from Tannerellaceae bacterium, assembly GCA_031274415.1. Lineage (GTDB taxonomy): Bacteria > Bacteroidota > Bacteroidia > Bacteroidales > Tannerellaceae > DFXE01. Next base: position 607 of record JAISQD010000152.1, read on the forward strand.
TTGTCGTTCCAACTGCTATTGGCGCGTATCCTGATCCCCGAAGCGTTTCCGGGGCGCCCTCCGTCACTCTGCATGATCGTCACGCCGGCAAGCCGTCCACCCAGTGCATTCGACAGGTTACTTGCCGGGATACTCTGTATATCGGCTACATTGACGGTCGAAACAGACCCTGTCAGGTTCACCTTTTTCTGCGTGCCATATCCCACAATCACCACCTCATCCAGCAGCTTCGTGTCCTCTCTCAGGGTGATGGCCAGCGTCGTCTGGCGGCCTACTTCCACCTCCTGGTTCAGGTATCCGATAAAAGAAACAGACAAGATGGCGCCCGGCTGGACATTCAACGAGAATGCGCCGTTGACATCGGTATTGACCCCGTTTGTCGTCCCTTTTTCAACAATATTGGCACCGGTAACCGGTTCGCCGTTCACGTCGCGCACAACGCCCGTCACTTTCCTGCTTTGCTGTTGCAGAGCGGGAAGCGTTTCATTTTCTGCCGCTCCGCCGTCCGATGGAAACGTGTTCCCTGTGGCATAGGAACTAACGGTGCAGAAGAGCAATAAGAAAGCGGTTAACCGCATCATACCAAGCACTTGATTCGTATGTGGAGTTCTCAAACAGACCATCCACTTCAATGATTTTTTAGTCATACTTTACATATTAAATGATTTTGTTGTCAATACAATAAGTTAAAATTAGTGTTAACTATCCCGGTCTTTTCAAACTGGTTTTCCATATCTGCGCTAAAAGCGTATTCACTTTTATAGGATTAGTAGCATGTGTGTTTTTCTACTTTCATGTTTTCATGTCTTCATAAGATTCTATTTTTTAAGGGTAAAACAACTCATATCTCCATATTTGCCATAGTTCACATAGAACTATGGCCACTCAACTCCACTATTTAAAAGGATTTTACAAAATAACTCTCCTATTTTTTTTGTAGCAACCTTTGTTAACGCTTTTGTATACTCCTCTTTTTCATGGCTTTACAACTCACAACCGTTTTCGCTTTTTATGAGTTCTATGTGAACTATGGCAAAAACGGTGTAAATGTATATAAAAAATACATTAGTGTCGCTAAAAAATAACAAAAAACAATTCGCTTTTTCTGCGAATATAAAAAATATCAGTACCTTTATATCGAAAACAATACGGCATGGAAATAAAGTTTGATAAGGAATACCTTTCGGAAATGTACTACAAAGGGCAATCAAGCGACAAGAAGCACCGCTTCCAACCGCAAATTGTACGAAAATATCAACGTTGCATTGACCTTTTAGAAGGGGCGACAAGTATTGAAATACTTTATCAGTACAACGCATTGAATTACGAAGTGTTGAAAGGCGACAAGGCGGGTATTTCTTCAATCAGGATAAACGACCAATACCGCATTGAATTTACCGTAACGAAAGTGGAAACGGAAACAGTCGTTACGGTATGCAATATTTTAGAATTGTCGAACCATTATAAATAAATAAATATGGCAAATTTAGGTTACGGGTTTTATCCAACCCATCCGGGTGAAATCCTGAAAGAAGAAATCGAATATCGTGGTATTTCACAAAAGAAACTTGCTACTGAAATGAAAATGTCATACACCGTTTTGAATGAAATACTGAATGCACGCCGTCCGCTTACTGCCAATACTGCGCTTCTGTTTGAAGCCGCCTTGGGTGTAGAAGCCGATACGCTCATGCGCATACAAACAAAGTATAACATGCAAACCGCACGTAAAGACAAGTCTATTCTTGACCGCCTTGCCCAAATACGCAAGGTCTCCGCCGTGCTGTAAGAAGTTTCCCACATGTTTCTGTCGCTGGATTATCGCAAAGATATCCTCATAGCTATCGTTTCCATAGAGTATTATTCCATTTTTTTATGTACCTTTGTCACCTATTCATTTTATTGTAGAAAAAGATAAATAAGAACTTATGTTTGAAAATTTAAGCGAAAGGTTAGACAGATCGTTTAAACTGTTGAAGGGTGAAGGTAGAATTACGGAAATCAATGTGGCCGAAACCCTTAAAGACGTGCGTAAGGCGTTACTGGATGCGGATGTGAACTATAAAGTAGCCAAACAATTCACAGACACGGTAAAAGATAAAGCGCTCGGACAAAACGTACTTACCGCCGTTAAACCCGGCCAGTTGATGGTTAAGATTGTACATGATGAACTGACGCAACTGATGGGGAAAACAGCTGAAGAGATTAACATCAAAGGATCTCCCGCTATTATATTAATGTCAGGGTTACAAGGCTCCGGTAAAACGACTTTTTCCGGTAAGCTGGCCAATATGCTGAAAACAAAGAAGGGAAAAAGCCCGCTTTTAGTGGCCTGTGACGTCTACCGGCCGGCCGCTATCGAGCAGTTACGCATATTGGGCAGTCAGATTCATGTACCAGTCTATTCCGAGCCGGAAAACAACAACCCGGTCGACATAGCATTAAACGCCATCAAGGAGGCAAAAGCAAACAATCATGATGTAGTCATTATCGATACCGCCGGGCGCCTTGCCATAAACGAACAGATGATGCAAGAAATTGCAGCAATCAAAAACGCAATCCAACCCAACGAAATACTGTTTGTCGTAGATGCCATGACAGGGCAGGATGCCGTGAATACGGCCAAAGAATTTAACGAACGGTTGAACTTCGACGGGGTGGTACTGACCAAGCTCGACGGTGATACACGTGGCGGAGCGGCTCTTTCTATCCGTACGGTTGTGGATAAACCGATTAAGTTTGTCGGTACGGGCGAAAAGATGGAAGCCCTTGACGTATTCCATCCCCAACGTATGGCAGACCGTATACTCGGCATGGGCGATATCGTCTCGCTTGTCGAACGTGCACAGGAACAATTCGACGAAGAAGAGGCAAAACGGCTGCAAAGGAAAATAGCGAAAAACCAGTTTGACTTCAACGACTTTATTTCCCAAATCCATCAAATAAAGAAAATGGGAAACCTGAAAGAACTGGCCTCCATGATTCCGGGCATAGGGAAGGCGATGAAAAATATTGATATTGACGACAACGCATTCAAGAATATCGAAGCGATTATCTATTCCATGACCCCGAAAGAGCGTAGCCATCCCGAGTGTTTGAACGGTTCGCGCCGCCAGCGCATTGCCACAGGCAGCGGTACAAATATCCAGGAAGTCAACAAGTTGATCAAGCAGTTTGATGAAACACGGAAGATGATGCGTATGTTTACGACAAAAAAGCCCGGCAGTAACAGAATACCTTCATTGAAACGATAAAAAAATATGATGCATTTAATAGACGGAAAAGCCGTATCGGCTCAAATAAAAAAAGAGATCGCCGAAGAGGTCAGGCAGATCAGGGAAGCCGGAGGAAAGATTCCTCATTTGGCGGCTGTTTTGGTAGGACACGATGGAGGAAGCGAAACATATGTAGCCAGCAAAGTACGGACGTGTGAAGAGGTGGGATTCAAATCATCGCTTATCCGGTACGAAGAAGATGTAACCGAAGAAGAGTTGCTCGCATGTGTGGAGCGCCTGAATAACGACCCCGATGTCGACGGTTTCATTGTCCAGCTACCGCTTCCTGCCCATATCTCGGAACAGAAAATAATAGAAGCCATCGACTACCGTAAAGATGTGGATGGTTTCCATCCTGTAAATGTCGGACGTATGTCGATCGGCCTGCCCTGTTTCATTTCGGCCACTCCTGCCGGGATATTGGAACTGCTGAAGCGCTACGAAATCGACACCAAAGGAAAGCACTGCGTCGTTCTGGGGCGGAGTAATATTGTTGGCAAACCGATGGCTACGTTGATGATGCAGAAGGCTTATCCGGGAGACTGTACGGTAACGGTCTGCCATAGCCGTTCGGAAAACCTGAAAGAGATGTGCCTGCGTGCGGATATGATTATAGTCGCTTTAGGTGTGCCTGAATTTTTAAAAGCGGACATGGTCAAAGAGGGGGTTATTGTGATTGATGTGGGGACGACACGTATGCCGAGCAGCGTCACAAAGAGCGGATATAAATTGGTCGGAGATGTAAAGTTCGATGAAGTATCCCCCAAATGTTCCTATATCACTCCTGTTCCGGGCGGAGTAGGCCCGATGACGATTATCTCGTTGATGAGGAATACGTTACTTGCAGGAAAAAAAGCGATCTACAAATAAAAGCAGGCTACGCAAGCGATTTTTCATTTCAAAAGATTTGGCAAATAAAAGGAAATACCTATCTTTGCACCGTCTTAAAAACAGATATCATATTGTTGAAAGACAAACATGGTGATTGTAGCTCAGCTGGTTAGAGCATTGGATTGTGGTTCCAAGGGTCGTGGGTTCGAACCCCATCATTCACCCCATAAAAAAAGGCTATCCCCAACGGGTAGCCTTTTCTATTTGTGTAATAAATCTACATTTGACTACTTATTTTACAAACTTTACGGAATGGGTTTTCCCGTTTGCTTTTATCATGATGGCATATACGCCTTTCGGCAGATTGGCAATCGGCACGTATGCGTTATCTTGATTGATTAATCCGCTGGCCAAGGTATACCCCCTCATATCAATAATCGAATAAGTGGCCTTTTCACAATTGGAAATGTATAAACCGCCATCCTGTACCGCAACGTCGAACGCCGGAGCAGGATCAATCTTTTCGTTACCTGCAACAGCAATGTTTGATGTAAAGTATAATGTCGCTAACGTACTTTCACCTGCAGGCGTAACCGTAACGGCCACGCGGTCGTTTTGCTTGGATGCCATCGCTTCAATAGCCAGATCGGTTTTAAGTTCATCCGGAGAATGAATAGCCAGGTGCATTATTCCGCCTACATAATCATCATCTTCGTGTGGCGCAATCTGTACTTCCATCGTTGTTTCTTTCTGAGCGTTGGCTATATTTCCGTGCATATACTCCATCGTCATCCGGTGCGAAACCGGAAGCTCGCCATTGACCACCTGCGTGATCAACCGGTTGAGAAGAGCCGCTTGATTCAACTCACTGTAATCACTCGTGGTCACAAACGTTGACCCTATATGGGTAGAATCTCCTTCCATACGGTCGTCCTGGAACTGATAATCCTCGATAGTCACGACAATATCCTGCTCGGAGGCCTGTTCCATAGATAACCAATATGTCCTCCAGTCGACAGCGGTTTCACTCTCATCATATGCAATAGACTCGATGGCCTGAACAGGCATTTCTTTGGATTGATCCATAAAAACGATTACTTCACTCTGCTTCTTTATTGGCTCCATACCCGGAGGTTCAGCCTGAAACAGCGTCACATCAACAGACCCGCTTCCACTCTCTTCCATATGCGATATGATATCTATCTGATAGTTCGCAGGCGGAATCTCAATTCCAAGATCAATATCATAACCATTGAGGACAGCAAGCAGCTCTCTGCTTCCATCCAGATTAACATATAATGCTACGTCATTGGCGCCGGAAGTCAAACGTCCAACTGCGAGATCCACTAAATCGAACGAACCTATAGGAAGGTCTAAAGTGATCAAAAATCCTCCCAATACCCTATCACCGTCAGGAATTTCCAGAGTTATCGTGATAGTAGGCGCTAACAAAGCAAAAATCTCTGCCCCCTTCACCTGCGTCTTCTTAGGAAGTTCAAAAGTGGTTGGATATCCGTTGATATCAGGTAATGTAACTGTTTCATAATCCTCAAAGAACAACTTAACATTAAATAGTTCGTCCAGCATAAAAAGGGACATGACCACACTATCGGGCTTGACACTGATTTCGCGCTGATCCGACCGGAGCCTGTTCCTCACAGGGTTAAAAAATGGCGAACGCAGGATACCTTCACATGACATATCCGGTTTAAATAGCGATTTAAGATCAAAGCCGAACTGTCTGCTCAACTGTTCAACAACTGCAGGCATGATCTCTTCACGGAGCGCCTCTTTCTGTTCACTTGTCAAAACTGTTTGCGCGGAAACAACAGAGGCCGTACAGATAAATAAACTAAACACACTGAGCAAGATAAAAATTTTCTTCATAATACTGCTTTAAATAATTAGTAATAATACGTTGATATTCACAAAAAAACAAATGATAGATCTATTACGTCGTAAACGTAATTAAATCCAACATATAAAACAAATTTTCAGCCCAAATATGTCGAACAGTTTCGAATTTAGTCAGAAAATGAAATTATTGTTTCGTAATTGTCACATGGCGGAATTGAATATCTTTTCCTTCACTTTGTAGCCCGATATGGCCGCTTTTTACGCTGTTAGTGCCTGTGTTTTGGTATACGCCGTTGATATACACCACAATCACGCCGTCTTTCACAAATATATTGGCTTGATTCCACTCTCCTGCAGGCTTTTCACTCGTTGGGTTTGCTTTCTTGACAACAGGAAATGCCGGACGTTCAACGCCTTGCCGTATTGGAAATTCAACAAGGTTAGAACCTCCCAGCAGCACAAAGTCACCGGCATCGCCGGCATGCAACTGACATTCTATGCCATTGGGAAAAGGATTTTTCGGCTCTTCGATCAGCAGGAATATGCCACTGTTCGTCGCTTCACCGGGCCAACGCCATTCGACGTGCAACGTGTAATTGTCGTATGTCTCCTTCGTATACATATACCCGAGCGTCCCCTGTATATGTATCACTCCATCACGCACGGTATATACCTGATCGGCCGGAACGGCATTTTTATCGACTACAAAGTTCCAGTTGGATAGATCCTTTCCGTTAAACAGTTTCTCTGTCTTTTGGGCTTTTGTTTCACCAAAGAAACAAAACGCGGCAGTTACAGTCACTGCCAATAGAAGCATACTCTTTTTCATGGGTTTACTATTTTAATTAATCAACGATAAGTTTCCTGTACCGTACGCGCCTGGGTTCTTCATATCCCGGTTGCTTTCGTTTATACTCTTCATATTCGGAGTATGAACCTTCATAAAAAACAACCTCCGAATTTCCTTCAAAAGAGAGGATATGCGTACATATACGATCGAGGAACCAACGGTCGTGGGAGATCACAACCGCACAGCCGGCAAAGTTTTCCAATCCCTCCTCCAATGCACGGAGCGTATTGACATCTATATCATTACTCGGTTCGTCCAACAGCAATACATTGGCTTCCGTCTTTAACGTCAACGCCAGATGAAGGCGGTTCTTTTCCCCTCCGGACAATATACTGCACAGTTTTTCCTGATCGCCCCCGGTAAAATTGAATCTCGACAGGTAGGCACGGGCGTTGACCTCTTTCCCTCCCACACGGATAAATTCCTGTCCTCCGGAGATGACCTGGTAAACCGTCTTGTCCGGGTCTATATCCTGATGCGTCTGATCGGCATAGCCCAACTTAACCGTTTCACCCACCTCAAATCGCCCCTTGTCGATGCGCTCCATGTTCATGATCATTTTGAAGAGGGTTGTTTTGCCCGCGCCATTCGGCCCGATCACACCGACAATACCATTTGGCGGCAAAACAAAGTTCAAGTTGTCAAACAACAATTTTTCGCCAAATGATTTGGAGACCTCTTGAGCTTCTATTACTTTATTCCCCAGACGGGGCCCGTTAGGAATAAAGAGTTCCAATTTGGCTTCTCGCTCTTTCTGGTCTTCATTCAGTAATTTTTCATACGAATTGAGGCGGGCTTTCCCTTTTGCCTGACGGGCTTTCGGCGCCATATTGATCCATTCAAGTTCGCGCTCCAATGTTCTACGGCGTTTGCTGGCCTGCTTCTCTTCCTGCGCCATGCGCTTCGTTTTCTGATCCAACCATGAAGAATAATTCCCTTTCCAAGGGATACCCTCCCCACGATCCAATTCAAGAATCCATCCGGCCACATGATCGAGGAAATAACGGTCGTGCGTGATGCAGATAACCGTCCCTGCGTATTTTTGTAAATGTTGTTCCAGCCAGTCAATGGATTCCGCATCGAGATGGTTGGTCGGTTCATCCAATAATAAGACGTCGGGCTGTTGGAGCAACAGGCGACACAACGCGATGCGGCGACGCTCTCCCCCCGACAACGTATCGACCACCTGCTCTTCCGGCGGACAACGGAGCGCATCCATGGCACGCTCCAGGCGGCTATCCAGATTCCATGCATCCGTCGCGTCGATCTTATCCTGCAATTCCGCCTGACGGGTAATCAGGGCATCCATCTTATCCGGATCGTCCAATACGTCAGGGTCGCCAAATCTCAGGTTCACCTCTTCATACTCTTTCAGCGTATCAATGATATCCTGTACGCCCTCCTGTACAATCTCCCTGACCGTTTTACCCGCCTCCAACAGCGGATCCTGCTCCAGATAGCCGACGGAGTACCCCGGTGAAAAGACCACTTCCCCCTGATACTCTTTTTCGATTCCGGCAATTATTTTAAGCAAAGTCGATTTACCCGAACCGTTTAACCCGATAATACCAATCTTTGCCCCATAAAAAAATGAGAGGTAGATATTCTTCAATACCTGTTTTTGAGGTGGGTATATTTTGTTAACGCCCACCATAGAAAAAATAATCTTTTTATCGTCTGCCATATGCTGTATCTTTAATACAAAGGTAACAAAAGATACGAAAACCTGTTTTCCCACACGCTGAAATCGGGAAAAAGGGCGTTCAAAAAGAGCGGCTATCAGGCAAATATAGTTAAAGATGTTTAAGATCGTGTTTTTATAGTTGAAATAGTATGCTGTATAACATAAAAACACCTATATTTGTACCATGTTTTTCATGGTATTAGATTTAAGGTTAACAATAAAGATTGGTTGTCGTGATGACAACCTTCTTTTTTATCCCCCCTTCGTTAAGCAGTCGTTTCGTCTCATGTTTATCAAACAATTATAAAATAATTGTCTAATACAACAAAAACAGGCAACAAACTTCATATTTCTTTCTCAAATCATATAGGAAATTGGAAAAATCTGTCTATATTTGCAGATGAAAGATGACCCAATTGATAAAAGTCTAAACAGCGACACCCGAACAATGTTTTTCATTTCGTACAACACACTTCCCAACTCCTATTTTTTCTGCACAACAAAACAGATCAATGCAATCTGTTTTATTTAATATGCAAGTGAAGAAATCATGATATATGTAGTATCATAAAATCTTCACTTGATGCCAATCCAATGCCAATTTCCATATCTATTCCGCATATGCAAATACAATAAATTCAATTGAAAAATACATGATTCATCCGGAGAATTTCGGGTGAAATAGCCTATTCTATCTTCTTTCTTATCTGTGACAAGTACTCTTTCATGCCCTCAATATCTTTTTTTTCTATGATTTCCTGTAGCTTGGACAGTTCATCCTGAATATACCGGATCTGTCTTGGAGTGCGTGGATTGAAGAGGATTTCAGTCAATAAATAATCATCTTCCGACAACAATCCACGGGCGATCTTCATGTGTTTTTTAAATGTTGTACCCGGTGCATCCTGATGTTTCATGGTGGCGGCAAAAACCATTGTCGAAGCAAAAGGAATTCCTAACGAATAGGCCACAACGCGATCGTGCTCCTCGAACGAGTATTCAAAAATGTTCAACTTCAACTTGCCGTACAAATCCTTAAAAAATACCTTCCCCAAATGGTCGCTTTCCGAAATGATAATCGTATTCTCTTTTTCCAAGTTTCCCAGATTGGCAAAAGTCGGGCCGAACATCGGATGGGTTGATACAAAAGGATGCTTGCAGGTCATATAAAAATCCTGCAAATTGGTTTTTACCGATGCGATATCGGATAGAATGCAATAAGGCGGCAAGTACGAAATCACCGTCTCGAAAGCCTTTATGGTGTGATGTAACGTCACACAATTAATCACCAGTTCGGGGGCAAATGCCTCGATCTCTTCCGTTTTTAGCAAGCGTAGAGCGTTGTATATAAACCGCATACGTTTCGGATCGCTTTCCAATACCGCAACTTCGTGTTCAAAGCTCAACAGGTCGGTGAAAAAAGAGCCCATCTTTCCTGCACCAAGAATTAATATTTTCACGTCTATATGGTATTAATCGTTCGTCATGATGATCATCTGTTGGCGAACAGACTCTTCGTGTATCTCTTTCAATAGCTCTTTCACAAATTCTGCGCTGAGATCCATCGATTCGCCCATATCGGAGCGTTTCTCCAATATCTCGCTGTAACGCGGTGATTGCAGGATAGGCATGTTATGTTCCTTTTTATACACGCCAATCTCACGGGAGATACGCATGCGCTTGGCCAACAGTTCCAATAACTGTTCGTCGATCTGGTCTATCTGGCGACGCAGTTCGGACAGGTTTTCTGTCGTTTGGGTCACATCACGGATCACAAGCAGGTTGATGACATAATCAAGGACATCCGGACTGATTTGCTGTTCCGCGTCGCTCCATGCTTGATCCGGATGGCAATGGGATTCGATCATTAAACCGTCAAAGCTCAAATCCATCGCCTGCTGGGATAATGGAGCGATCAATTCGCGTTTTCCCCCGATATGGCTGGGGTCGCAGAAGATCGGGATATTGGGGATACGGCGGCGCAGTTCGATCGGGATATGCCAGAGCGGCAAGTTTCTGTAAATCTTTTTATCGTACGAGCTGAACCCTCTGTGTATCACGCCAATCCGGCGGATACCCGCGCCATATATGCGTTCGATCGCACCGATCCAAAGCTCGAGGTCGGGATTCACCGGATTCTTTATCAATACCGGGATATCAGTCCCTTTCAACGTATCGGCAATTTCCTGCACGGCAAAAGGATTGACGGTCGTACGCGCGCCTATCCACAGGATATCAATACCGGCTTTCAACGCTTCGGTAACATGTTCCCTTGTTGCCACCTCCGTCATGACATACATCCCGGTTTCTTCTTTCACCCGTTTCAACCACTGGAGACCGATCACCCCTACCCCTTCAAATCCTCCCGGTTTGGTACGCGGCTTCCATATCCCGGCACGGAATATTTTCATACCTTTGGAAGCAATACTGCGTGCCGCTTCCATCACCTGTTCTTCTGATTCCGCACTGCAAGGGCCTGCTATAACGATCGGGCGATGCGGGTCTACACCCTGTAATACAATTGATTCAAATTCCATTTTCATTGTGTCTGTTATGTATTGTTTTTCTTATTCTGTTTAATGCTTCTTCCAACTGTTCATTGTTGCAGCAAAGTGAAAGGCGGATATACCTTTCTCCGCCACTACCGAATATAAAGCCGGGAGTGACAAATACCTCCGCCTCATAGAGCAACTGATCCGCCAGTATCCGGCTGTCCGCGTATGTTTGCGGAATCTTCCCCCACAGGAACAAGCCGGTTTGTTTCTCATCGACCGTACAACCCAATTCCTTCATAATCCCGGCTGCCCTGCCCCGCCTTTTGCGATACGTACGGTTCATCGTATCATACCACTCTTTAGGGGCTTTCAAGGCTTCGACCGCCGCATATTGCATGGGTTTGAATTGCCCGGAATCCACGTTGCTTTTTACGTTTAATATCCATTGGACGAATTGTGCATTCGATGCCAGCATCGCCATACGCCATCCCGGCATGTTATGGGACTTGCTCATGGAGTTCATTTCAATACAGGTATCTTTTGCCCCGGGAATGCTCAGGAGGCTCAACGGGGTATCGTTGAGGATAAAACTGTACGGGTTGTCGTTGACGATCACAATATGGTGTTTGCGCCCGAACAGGACCAGCTTTTCAAACAATTCCCGGCTGGCGTTCGCCCCGGTGGGCATATGGGGATAATTGACCCACATCAGTTTGACTGTCGAAAGATCCGTTTGCTCCAGCGCCCCAAAATCGGGATACCACCCATTCTCCTCTTTCAACTCGTAGCCGACAGGATTCGCACCGACCAACCGGCTGACCGACTGATACGTAGGATAACCCGGATTGGGTATCAGGACAGCGTCGCCCGGATTCAGGAAAGCTAACGATATGTGCAGGATACCCTCCTTTGAACCGATCAACGGCAAGACTTCCGTAGCGGGATCAATCTCCACCCCGTACCATGTTTTGTACCAGCGGGAGTAACCTTCCCGGAGTTCGGGGATACCCGTATAGGGCTGGTAACCATGCTCGTTCGGCAGGGCGGCATGTCGGCACAGGGTGTCGATGGTTTGTGGGGATGGAGGAAGGTCGGGACTGCCTATCCCCAAATTGATCACCTGTTTTCCGGCCGCATTCATCCCGGCTATCTCTTTCAGTTTCGTAGAGAAGTAGTATTCGCTTATGCTGCCGACGCGCGTTGCCGGCACAATATCACACGCTCTGTTTTCCTTCTGCATATTCACCTAATATTTTAAATTCTTTTGTTAATGGGATGACAGCATCCAACGCCTGTTTGTAACGGGTGTAATCGGCGAACGTCAGGTTGATATAAAACAGGTATTGCCATTCGCGCCCGACAATCGGCAAAGATTGTATCTTGGACAGGTTCATATCGTAAAACGAGAGGATGGAAAGGACTTGCGACAGGCTGCCTACCGCATGGGAGAGGGCAAAAACGAGTGATGCCTTATTCTTCTCTGTCCCTTTTAACAATTCGTCCGCCGCCCAACGGTCGGCGATCACCAGGAAACGGGTAAAGTTATGCTTGTTGGTCTCGATCCCTTCGGCCAACACCTCCAGTCCGAACGTTTGTGCCGCCTGCCTGCTGCAAATGGCCGCCAGCCCTTTCAGCCGGTTCGTGGCAATCCATTCGGCGCTCGCCGCCGTGTCTTCCTTTTCTACGATTTTGATATGCGGCAGCGTGTCGAGGAAATCCATACACTGCATCAGTGCAATAGGATGGGAATTGACTTCCGTTATTTCGTGGAGGGATGTACCGGGAAGAGCCGCAAAGGAATGGGATATACGCAGTTTGTATTCGCCAATGATCTGAAAGCCGCTTTTACGGATCAATTCATGATTTTGCAGCAAACTGCCGGCAATCGTATTTTCTATGGCCATCAGGCCTATGACGGAAGGATCTTTTTCGATCATTTTGATGACCTCACGGAACGTAGAACATCCGATGATTTCGATATCTTCGCCTTCGAAGTAACTATGAGCAGCCATTTCATGGTACGAACCGGCTATCCCCTGTATTGCAACTCTCTTTTTCATATGTTTCCTTTTTTATGCTGAATAACTAAATAAAAAAAGTCCCGCCTTGTTCGGCAGGACTTTATTTGTTTTATTGATGATCTGTTGCTTTCGCCAATCTGTTCGTTTTACATATAAACTCCTGCCTTTATTCTGCTAAAATAAAAGGAATAATAAAAATATGTAAAACTAAATCGGTTCATCTTTATTTGCTTTATCGGTGACAAAAGTAATACATTTCTTTCACCTGCAAACAAAAAGCAGGTTTTTTTTCACTTCACTTCATTCATTTCGTGATCCTCTATTTCTTTTTTTCACCTCCTGCATTTTCAACAGTTCGTCTATACTCTGGTATTAGTAAGTAAGATGTTATAACTCATTGAGCAGGTCTTGTGCGGTTTTTAGTTGTAGTTTTCCCTGTTTGTGCATGCGCACGTCGTGGGCTGCGTCTTTCAAATCCGACTATTTTCTTTTTGTACGACCAATCACATCACACGTTGATAGGCCTGTATCGAAAGCATCTCCTTGGGGATGGACTTTTTGATGCCTTCGATCAGGATACGGGCGATGGAATGGCGGATAAAGTCCTTTCTTGTGACAAAAACGATCTCCCGCGTCGGCTTGGGAATGGCGAAAGGGCGAACCAGCTCTTTCTGTTCGTCGTTCAACTGATACACAGCCAATTCGGGAATAAACGTAATCCCGTTGCCGCTCTCTACCATGCGCATGAAGGTTTCCATGCTGCCCAACCGGTATGCTCCCTGATGAAGCTTGACCTGTTCCAGTTGGCAAAAACGCACCAGCTGATCCCGGAAACAATGCCCTTCGTCCAATAGCCAAAGCCGCTCCCCGCTGATATCCGACGAACGGATCAGCTCGTTTTTAAAGATGGATTCGTGACGGGAGACATAGCCGAAAAATTGTTCAAAAAACAGGGTATCGGCCTGTAATTGGGATTCGACCGGCCGTGAAGCAATGATAGCGGCGTCAATCTCACCATTCGTCAACGCGGTAAGCGTAGGTACCGTTTTCATTTCCAGGATATGGATATCCAAGCCTTTATGCTTTTCTGACAACTGCTGGAAAAAACGGGGGATCAGGTAAGGGGCGATTGTCGGCAAAACAGCCAGGCGGAACGTCCCTTTGACCGATAGCTCCTCTTCGGTAATAATATCCTTGATCAAAGAGGCCTGGTACAAGACCTTACGCGCCTGCTCGATGACCTTCCGCCCTGCCCGCGTCGGCTTGACCGGCTGCACGTTCCGGTCGAAAAGCTTGATACCCAACTCATCTTCCAGCTTCTGAATCATCATACTTAACGTGGGTTGCGTGACACAGCAATGCTCCGCCGCCTTTGCAAAATGACGGAACGTATCTACAGCCAGCACGTATTCCAATTGTTGTATAGTCATAGGTATATAGTATATGGATGTATCATCATCCCAATCCGGTCGCTTCCAACCACAGATTGGCCATTAATTGCCGGCCGGATAAATCCGGATGTACGCCGTCATACGCCCAGTAACGCGCCGGAGCCTCTTTTATCGCCGCATCGAACCCTGCCTGGAAAGGAACAAAAACGGCGTTGAATTCGCCAGCCAGCTTCTTGGCTATCCGGCGATATTCGTCAAACATCGGGAACCATCTCCCCTCTTCAATGGCCGAACCGCCCTTCAGTGCAAAAGGCTCGCATATCACGAGCTGGACATCGGGCAGTTTCTCTTTTGTATCACGCAGCAACGAACGGTAATCGGTTTCATACACCTCAGCCGTCCCCTTGTAATTCCCGTCCAACGTATGCCAATAGTCGTTCACGCCGATCAGGATGCTTAGTACATCCGGCTTGAGGGGAAGGGTTTCCGCTTCCCAACGCATGCCAAGCTGGTAGACCTTGTCTCCGCTGACGCCACGGTTGTAGATTTTCAGCTGCTCAGCGGCATGTTTGGCCAATAATTGACCGGCAATAAACAAACTGTACCCATTCCCCAGCATGGGAAGCGAATTGCAGATCGTATTCGCCCTGTCCCTTCCCGCATCGGTGATGGAATCGCCCTGCATGAGGATGACAGCCTCTTTTTTCAACGCGATTTTCGGCGCATGAACCGCCGTGTGTTCTGCAATAACCGCCTTGGCCAGCTCCGGTATCATCAGCGCTCCGGCACCTGTCAACAGGCCTTTTTTCAGAAAATCCCTTCTCGAATCTTTCATAGGTAAAATGATTATGTTATATACATGTAATAGTGCGAAATTTGTTCACTAACAATCCTTTTTTATCACGATGAAATCGTATGTCCGTCACAAAATCATCGATGAAATGGCCTTTCGTATACCGTTCATTTATATCTCCTGTAAAATTCCGCGACGGTTTCAATCCCTTTATCGAAGAAATCGAGCATAAAACTTTCATTGGGGGAATGGATGGCATTCTGTTCCAGCCCGAAACCCATCAATACCGTCTTGATGCCCAGCACCTGCTCAAAAGTGGAGATAATAGGGATACTCCCTCCGCGGCGTACCGACAGCGGGGGCTTTCCGAAGGCGATTTCCATCGCCTTTTCGGCTATTTTATACGCAGGAAGGTCTATCGGACAAACGTATCCCTGTCCGCCGTGCGCCGGCGTCACCTTTATTGTCACCGATTCAGGCGCAGCCTTCGTCAAATAATCAATAAACAGGTGTGATATGGTCTGGTAATCCTGATGGGGTACCAAACGGGAGGAGACTTTCGCATAGGCTTTCGACGGCAACACCGTTTTACTCCCTTCCGCCGTATAACCGCCCCAAATGCCGCAGATATCAAACGAAGGACGGCAACTGTTCCGCTCCAGCGTCGAATAGCCCTTTTCACCGGATAATGCTTTCACCCCGATGGATTCTTTATATTTCCCTTCATCAAAAGGTATCATGGAGATCATGTCACGTTCGGCCGGAGAGACATTTTCCACATCGTCATAAAAGCCCGGAATAGTGATCCGTCCATCGGCGTCGATCACATCCGCCAACAAGCGGCAAAGGACCTGGACAGGGTTGGCCACCGCGCCACCAAAATGCCCCGAATGCAAATCCCTGTTCGGGCCGGTCACCTCCACCTCCCAGTAGGCCAGGCCGCGCAAACCGGTCGTCAGCGAAGGGATATCAGGACTCACCATGCTGGTGTCCGACACCAGGATGACATCCGCTTTCAGCAGCTCTTTCTGTTGTGTACAGAACGCCTCCAGGCTGGGCGAACCAATCTCTTCCTCCCCTTCCAGCAGGAACTTGACATTGCAACGCAACAACCCCAGTTTCAGCGCCGTTTCAAACCCTTTGACCTGTATCATCGCCTGTCCCTTGTCATCGTCCGCTCCCCGCGCCCAGATACGGCCATTCCGTATTTCCGGCTCAAAAGGATTGCTGTGCCACTGCTCCAGCGGCTCGGCAGGCATGACGTCATAATGGGCGTAAACCAATACGGTGGGCGCGTCGGGCGACACGTTTTTCTCACCATATACGACCGGATTTCCTTCCGTAGGCATAACGGTCGCCTTGTCCGCCCCCGATGAAAGCAGGATTTTTACCCATCGCTGTGCGCAGGCCATCATATCGTGCTTATGCTCCTGTTTCGCGCTGATGGATGGGATGCGTATCAGCGAAAACAGCTCTTCCAGAAATCGTTCCCGGTGTGTTTGAATATATGTTTTGATGAACATGTCCGTGGTGATTTGATTACAACCCGAACGCCTCTACCAGATCATCCAACTGCTTGTCGGTCATACCTTCCGGTTCATAACCGGCCATTCGGGCGCTGAAATAGATCTGGGCGGATTTGCTTAACGTATCAATGGCATCGAAACATTCGATGATATCACTCCCGACAGCCAGAATGCCGTGTTTTTCCCAGAATACCACATCATGCCGGTCCAATTGTTTGATCGTTGCACGGGCTAACTCAATGGTACCCGGAATTTCGTAGGGAACGATCCCGATCCCTTTCGGGACGATGATCCGGCACTCCGGTATCATACTCCATAGCAAACGGGTAATTGTTTCCGACTGCATGAAAGGCTTGCAGTGCGTCATCCCGATCAAATCGGTCGGATGGGTATGCAGGACGACCCTGTTATCCCGTCCCGACATACGCAGGTAGTGATGCATCATCAGGTGGGAGGGCAATTCGGAAGTGGGACTTACCGGCTGTTCGGCGATGATTTCGTACGATAGCCCGTCGCCGGCAATACGGATAATAGAGCCGTTGGCAAACGGATCTTGCGCCACATAGCGCATCCGTTTTCCTGTTCCGGTCACATAAAAGAAATTTCCGGCAAGCGCCGTCATAGCTTCCTGAAGGGGAATGGCGGGAGACAGTGCAGGTAACGCCTTTTCATCCCCGCTCATCAGGGCTGTCAGGTTAACGGAGATATTCCCTCCATTCCGTTCCGCCCATCCTTTTGTCCACAAATAGCCGGCCACTTCCGCAATACGGCCGATCTCAGCCATTAGTGCATCGTTGTTTCTAATAATCATATGGTATTGTTTCAAATAATTTGCACAAAAGTAGAGAATAATTTTGTAATAATCGCACTCAAAATCATTAATACCGGCGCACCGGTTATATGTCGGAGTAAGTTTTGACCCATTTGGGTGTATTTCACCCATTTTTTGCCACCCAATGCAAAATACAAAATGTCAGCAAAAAACCGCCTTTTCCGACATTATGTAAAGAAAATGCCCTTTTCAGGAAATGCGTTTTTTGCGCATTTTCTCCAATTTTGACCGAAGTAGCGGACTTTTTGGCTGAAATGATAACAATATTGAGAGAATGGTTGGAAAATATCTAAGAGTTTCCCCGGAAACATCTAAGAGATTTTTAAAATCATCTAAATGTTTTCCGGAAATCATCTAAATGTTTTTCCGAAAAGTCGCAGTTTTTTTGTGAACAAGCCTTAACGAAATGTTTTCAAACACTAATATAAAAAAGAATGACCTGATGATGAAATAAAAACTGCTCAAAAATCCCATCCAATTCCAAACTGACAAAAAGATAGGTAATCACGCACAAACACCCCAAAAAAGCCTGAATACACCCGGTGACATGCAGTAAAATATAGCATTTGTCCACGATTTCGCCGTTTTCGCTGACAAAGTGAATTTCCTTAACCCCCTGTTTTCGGCGATAGAATCGACCAGCTCGTCCGGCGGTACGATCCAGACGGTTTTCAGAGGGGTAAAAATATCATTTTGTCATTTCACCACTATCCGCAAAAACGGACGCCAAAAGTAGCAAAACGTCAGAATTAGAACCAGGATTTTCAGCATGAAATCATCAAAATATCCAATCTTATCATGACGACGAATACAATCACATAAAAATCAATGCAATCCCTGACGGGATTGCATTGGTGTTATCGACCGGATACCGGAGAAGTGAAAATAAATATTATAAGTGAAAATAAAATTTACCGGTATCAAATACCGAATGTTTGCCCAACCTGCTTACCCGCTCCAAATTTTCGGATAGATGATAGTGAACCTGTTTTTTGTTTTATAACAGGAAATGAAATGAGTATGGGTGACTTTATGATAAACGGAAAGTTAGTTTGTAAATATTTTGTCAGACGTTCAACATATATTCTCGGCAAATGGGAAGAGATCGCTAACGGATATTATCATGAGAATAAGATTGTTATGTCTCCTGTAGAGCCAAATGGAAGCTATAAAAAGTTCTCGTATACATGTTTACAAACGAATAAAGTAAAGTCTCTGTCCCGAACGCTATATGTGTAAAAATCGCCATTGCAAGTGACTTTTTTACTGGAAATATTGCCATTTCACAAAACAACAGTATCTTTGCCGGTATAGAAAAGAGGTGATATGGAAACGATAAAAAGGATGCTTCAGGACAGGATTTCAGGGAGGATCGCACCGGGTAAGGCTGTATTGATCTTCGGAGCGCGACGCGTCGGGAAAACCGTATTGCTCCGCCGCCTGATTAAGGAATATCCCGGAAAGACAATGCTTCTCAACGGGGAAGATTACGATACGCTTGCCCTATTGGAAAACCGTACTGCGGCTAATTACAGGCATTTACTGGAGGGTATCGACCTGTTGGCCATAGACGAAGCGCAGGGCATCCCCGATATCGGCAATATCCTGAAACTGATCGTCGATGAGGTAGAAGGTATCCGTGTGGTTGCCAGCGGTTCATCATCATTCGACTTGTTGAACAAAGCGGGGGAGCCGTTGGTGGGTAGGAGTACGCAGTTCCTGCTTACCCCGTTTTCCAAAAAGGAAATAGCCCAAAATGAAACAATGCTGGAAACCCGGCAAAATCTGGAGTCACGATTAATCTACGGTTCTTACCCTGAGGTGGTTATGCTGGAGAGTTTTGAGCGTAAAACCGATTACCTGCGGGACATTGTAGGGGCATACCTGCTGAAAGACATATTGGCTATCGACGGATTGAAAAATTCTGCAAAAATGAAAAACCTGCTCCGCCTGATTGCTTTCCAGATGGGTCATGAAGTTTCCTGTGATGAATTGGGACGGCAGCTTGGGATGAGCAAAACGACGGTCGAAAAATACCTCGACCTGTTATCCAAAGTGTTCGTCGTTTACCGCTTGGGCGCCTATTCCCGTAACTTGCGCAAAGAGGTGACTAAAGCTGGGAAATGGTATTTTTACGATAACGGTATCCGTAATGCCGTCATCGGCAATTTCAATCCGCTGGCCGTGAGGCAGGATGTGGGGGCGTTGTGGGAAAATTACCTGATTGGCGAACGCCTAAAAGCGAACGTGAATGAAGGGTTGAACAAAAAATTCTATTTCTGGCGGACATACAATAACCAGGAGATAGATTTGATAGAAGAAAGCCCTGATGCGCTCACGGCGCTGGAATTTAAGTGGGGTGGCAAAAATCCCGCTGTCCCCAACATATTTGCCGAAGCCTATCCAAATGCCGTGTATCATGTGGTAAACAGAGAAAATTATCAGGATTTTATATGATATATGATCAGTGAATTGACTATTTTTGTCGTATAAATAGATGTAATATGATGGATAAAAAACATGTGGTTTTCAGTATCTCTTTTTTACTTCTCCTGTGTATGGGATGTGACAGACAATCGCATTTCATTGGAGATGAAGCGACAAGGAAGCAAGTGATGAATGATTTCAGGGCAAAGCAAGCGGTATTTCCGGAAGGTGACTTGTTTGCCACGTTTAACGAATCCCTGCCGGTGGAGGAAAAAGAGGCGTTGGCATTCCTGTATGCCTATATGCCCATTGGTGATCTAACGGATTACAGTGGAGAGTTTTATCTGAAAAATATTCGCTCCTCTTTCCTTGCAAAAGCGGAAATGCCATGGGGCGACAGTATTCCGGACGTGATCTTCCGGCATTTTGTCCTGCCGGTCAGGGTAAATAATGAAAATCTGGACGATAGCCGCTTGGTTTTTTACGAAGAGTTGAAGGATCGTGTGAAGGGGCTTTCACTCTACGACGCCGTATTGGAGGTCAACCACTGGTGTCATGAAAAGGTGATCTATACGCCTTCCGACGGGCGTACAAGTTCGCCGTTGGCCTCTGTCAGAACGGCTTATGGACGTTGCGGGGAAGAATCTGTTTTCACCGTTGCGGCTTTGCGTTCCGTAGGCATCCCCGCCCGTCAGGTCTATACGCCGCGCTGGGCGCATACCGACGACAATCACGCATGGGTGGAAGCCTGGGTGAACGGGAAATGGCACTTCCTGGGCGCTTGCGAGCCGGAGCCTGTATTGAATCTCGGATGGTTTAACGAGCCGGCTTACAGGGGTATGTTGATGCATACCAAGGTATTCGGGAAATACGATGGCCCGGAAGAGACGGTAGAGGTGACGGATTGTTATACCGAAATCAATGTGATCGACAACTATGCACCTACGGCTAAAAGCACGGTAAAGGTGGTCGATACGGCAGGTCGTCCGGTAAAGGATGCGCAAGTGGAGTTCAAGCTCTATAATTATGCCGAATTTTATACTGTGGCCAGTAAGATGACCAATGCGGAAGGTGAAACCTTTTTGTCTGCCGGTAAGGGCGATATGTTGATTTGGGCAACCAAAGGGGGAGCCTTCGGTTTTAGCAGGATCTCCTTCGGGAAAGATGAACACGTCACGGTTACGCTGGATAAAAAGCCTGGCGACGACGTCACGTTTTCCCTTGATATCGTCCCTCCTGTCGCCGGATCAATCGCGGTTGACGTGACGGAGGCACAGAAAGAAAAAAACGCCGGACGCATGTCGGAAGAAGACGTGATACGGAACGGCTAT
Organism: Tannerellaceae bacterium; assembly: GCA_031274415.1. Taxonomy (GTDB): domain Bacteria; phylum Bacteroidota; class Bacteroidia; order Bacteroidales; family Tannerellaceae; genus DFXE01. The sequence continues at coordinate 21,920 of JAISQD010000152.1, forward strand.
GTCGCCACGTTTTGTACCGAAGAGAAAGCAAAAGCGCTGGCGGATGAGTTGGGTCTTGACCCTGCCGGAACGATACGTTATTTAACGGGCAGTCGCGGCAACTGGAGGGAGATCGAGCGTTTTCTCCGTTCGGCCGCCCCGGAAAACAGGGCTTCGGCAATGGCGTTGTTGGCCGTGATCTCGCCTAAAGACCTCCGCGACACGCCATTTTCCGTATTGGCAGACCATTTGTTGAATACCCCCCTGAGTACAGGCGCGTTATTTGATGCGTACATTTTAAATCCCCGTGTCGCCAACGAGTTGTTGACGCCTTACCGGTCTGTTTTCCGGACAGAGGCGGCGGACTTGTCTGCAAAAGCGCAAGACAATCCGCAAGCCGTCGTCGAATGGGTGAAACATCATATTACGGTCAAAGAGCGGCTGAACCCGCAGCGTATACCGGTTATGCCTTTGGGTGTATGGCGTGCGCGTGTGGCCGATATACATTCCCGCAATATCTTCTTTGTGGCCTTGATGCGAAGCTTTGGCGTCCCGGCCAGGATTGAACGGGTAACCCGTAAGGTGCAATATTTCACACAGGATAATTGGGTGGATGTGGATTTCGAATCGGCGGCGCCCGTTATACCGGAACAGGGTAAAATCGCGGTCGGTTATAAAGCGATCAAGGCATTGGTTGACCCGACATATTACAGCCATTTTACACTGGCCAAGATACTGCCGTCCGGCAAATTGCAGACCCTTGATTTCGAATACGGCGACGTGGATATGGGTGGTGGAAACACATGGAGCCGGTTATTCAAACAGCCGCTCCCGATGGATGAAGGGGATTACCTTTTAATCACCGGAAACCGGATGGCCAAAGGAAATGTGCTGGCCAATGTCGTCTCTTTCCGTGTGGAACGGGGGAAAACTACGCATGTCGATTTGGTGATGCGTGAAAGCGGAAGCGATATTCAGGTGATCGGTACGATCGGCGACGTGGAAGCCAAGTTCCGCCGTGCAGACAATAGCGAAGAGGCGACGATCCTCTCCACTACCGGGCGGGGTTATTTTATTATCGGCATCCTCGGCGCCCGGCAAGAGCCTACCAATCATGCGATGAGGGATATCGCGGCATTTACCAAAGAGTTCGAGGCATGGAATCGCTGTATACTCCTGCTGTTCAAGAACGAGAAGGATTGGACAAATTTTGATGCGAAAGAATTTGGCGCTTTACCGGGTACGATTGTGTACGGTATTGATACCGGCCATACCATTAGCGCCATGCTAGCCTCTGCCATGAACCTGCCCGATGCCAATCAATTACCCCTGTTCATTATAGCCGACACGTTCGGCCGGGTCGTCTTCTCCTCGAAAGGCTATACAATCGGGCTGGGTGAACAGATGATGCGGATTATACATAAACTGTAGACGCCGGTTAGAAATCGACGAGCAACCTCAGGTTTAGTTGACGGCCGGTGAGGTAGTTGGGGACGGCGTGCTGGGCGTTGTTGATGTCGGTAATCCAATGGTAGGAATTGATATTCTTTATATCAAACAGGTTGAAGAGGTCTACCCCCAGCCAGACGTGTTTCAGGTGACGGAAAAGGCCCCTGTCCATGATGGCGTCCGTTCCGCCGGCCAACATATAGGAGAGGCCGAGGTCGATCCGCCGGTACGGCGAAGTTTCATAATATCTTGTTTCGTAACCGGAGTGGGGGGGCGTAACGGGCAATCTCCCCGACAGGACGCCTGTCAGGTTCAGTTTCAGCCGTTGGTAGCCGGGGAAGTAGTCCTGGAAAAAGAGCGAAAGGGCGTAGCCGGGACTGGTGGGTAGCGGCGCCCGGGTCGTTTCGCGGATCGTCTGGCGGGCTTTCATGACAGAGAAGCTCAGCCACGAATCGGTGCCGGGGACAAACTCGCCGAAGAACTTAAAATCCGCCCCCATCGCATAGCCTTTGGCGCAGTTTTCGCCATAGTAACGGATCTTGACATTGTTTACGGTATAGGGATTCAAGTTGTCCAATTTCTTGTAATACCATTCGGTGGTGAATTTGAAGCGACGGCCGATCGCCTGGAAAGCATAGTCGGCGCCGGCGATAAAGTGGATGGAGCGTTGGGATTTGAGCTGGCCGTTCAGCTCTACGACCTCGTTTCCGTTCTCTTCCCTGACCACCCGGCGCAGCTCCTTATAGAAAGGGGGCTGGTAATATACGCCGGCCGCCAGGCGGAACGTCAGATCCTGGTTGGCATTGGGGACAAACCCGGCAGAGGCGCGCGGACTGAAAATCCACTCTTTATTGTATGCCCAGTAGCTGCCGCGAATCCCTCCCGTCAGCGTAAATAACCCCTGCCGCGTACGAAACCGGAATACCTCCTGGAGGTACCCGAAGAAGCGGGCGCTTTCCATGGTATGGTTGGCGTACAGGTTGGATATCACCCTGACATGCTGGCCGGTATAGGGGAGGGAATAGCCTGCCGAATCCCGTTTTTCCCATTCGCTGATTTGATCGCTGATCTTCTCGAACTGGGCGGTCATTCCCCATTTCAGGGTATGCGCCTTTATCCGCGCCGAACCGTAATGGGCGACATTGACGACGCTCGAACGGAGCCTGTTCCGCGCATGTTCCTGGTAGTGGCCGACGGAGAGGGGGGAGAGGCTCTCTTCCGTGTCTTGCGGACTGTCCGCCCCGCTTTCGTTTATCCAATATTCCCCCGATATGTCGTACTGCTCCTCTTCCCGGCTGTTGAATGCCGAAGCCTGTATCCCCATCTCAATCCATTCGTTTGGCGTATGCTTGAGGGTGATTGCGCCGAATGAGGTCTGGAATTTATCCTGCTCCTGTCCCTGGAAATAGACTTTGAAGTTGGTGATGTTGCGGGTGGTACCGAACGCCGTTTCGCGGCTAAAGGGGGTGAAAGAGAACTGGTTGGAGGCGATATTCCCCAGCAGGTTCACCTCCCATTTGGGGGCGAACGAATAAGTCATATACGTTTGCAGGTCGATGAAAGCCGGGTCGTATTCGGCATCCGTATCCATCGTTTTCAGGAGCGAACGCCCGGTTTTATACCTGAATCCCGTCACCTGCGTGAATTTACCGGACGAGCTGCCCACATAGGCGTTAGCGCCCAGGAAACTGGCCGACGCCGAGCCTTCGATCTTTTCCGGTTTCTTATACGTAATATCCAGTACGGAACTCATCTTGTCGCCATAACGCGCCTCAAAACCGCCTGCGGCGAAACTGACCGATTCCGTCATGTCGGGATTGACGAAGCTCAGCCCCTCCTGCTGCCCGGAGCGGATCAGGAGAGGGCGGAAGACCTCCAGCCCGTTGACATAAATAAGGTTCTCATCATAACTGCCGCCGCGTACCGAGTATTGCGAACTCAGCTCATTGTTCGACGTTACGCCGGCAAACGTGACGACGAGGCTTTCTATGCTCCCGCCTGCCGGGTCGGGGATGAACCTGACCTTTCCCGCATCAACCGATTCCATGGTCGTCACCTGCCGCCGGGAAGCCGTCACGGCTACTTCGCCCAACGAAAAGGCGTTGTAATTCATCTGTACATTCAGTTGCATGTCGCTTTGTGCGGAGGGGATAATGCGTTCGGCTTTCGTATAGCCAAGACACGAGTAGACCAGTGTCAACGAATCGGCAGGGGTAGTGGAAAGCGTATAAAAGCCTTTCTCGTTCGTCATCGCTCCTATCAGGGTATTTTTTACCTGGACAACGACCAATTCGAGAGGACTTCCATCGGCATCCCGTACATATCCGGTTATCTTGATCCGGTTCTGCCCGTAAATAGGAACGGAAAACAGCAAAAAAAGCAGTACGCTTATCGTACGAATCTTCATAATCAACCTTTATACTACAAGCCTATTAACGTGGAAAAAGGGAAAAACGTATACCATCCGCACGATTTATTTTCCATCGACAAGCGAATCCTGCCGATTCAATGCCAAGAACCATTTTTTGTTCCTTGATGACCATCAGACGACCACAGATGACCATCAGACGACCATTTTTGGTCATCAGACGACCATTTTTGGTCATCTGGTGGTCATCTGATGGTCGTCTGTGGTCGTCTGATGGTCATCTGATGGTCATCTCTTTTTCTTTCTTTTTCCTGTTTTTGTTTACAAAAAAGGCCAAAGAAGTGGGGTAGAAAGGAAAGAAGTGGGGTAGAAAAAAGGCTACCCCACTTCTTTTTATGCAAAAAAATGATTTTCCGTCAGACAAAAAAGGAGCGCCTAACGAATCCATAAAAATCAATCAACCAAACACTTATACTCTTATTACTCTCTTTCTTTCCTTTTCTAGAAGAGAGAAGAAAAGAGTAACAAGTGGGGCAGTGGGGTAGAAATGAGAAAAAATAAACCTGTAGAAAAAGGATAAAAGGATATATAGAATTGAAAATACGTCATTTTTCCCCCCTTCCCCACTTGTTTCGATGTAAGACACACTAAACCAGACGAATAGAAGGCGAAAAAGGCAAGTGGGCTTCCCCACTTGCCTTCAGGCTCCCCACTTCTTTTTTTGATAGCCGAAACTACCCAGTTAGAGCGTCGGAACGGGCTAGTTAGTCCGTCGGAACGCTCTAGTTAGTCCGTCGCCACGCTCTAACTAACCCGTGATGACGGACTAACTAAGTAAATCAAGGTTCCCCTATAATCAAGGGACTCGACACGCCTTCTCTTCTGTACCTGTCAGAAGAGGTGGATCGAAAACGTGTTGTCGGAAGGGCTTTTTTGTACGCAGGATGAGACGACAGCATATTATTTATACTGATTCCATTTTATGCAAAACCCGCTATTATAGGGCATTTTTACATTCAAAAATTATATTTTTGTACATGAAATTTCATGTTTATACAATAAAAACACTGCAAAACATACTGCAAAATGAACATCACATTCATACCCTTTGATAAGCGAAAAGAGAAGACGTCTTTAAGGGCTTTCGTATACCACAGAGGACAGGAATACAGGGTATCTGTCGGGGAATCGGTTATAACAAAGTATTGGAACGAGAACAAAGGCAGATGCAAATGGGTTAGGGAATACAAGGAATCCGGGTTCATAAACAAACGGCTTGACGATTTAGAGAAAATCCTACACGATATAGTTTCCTCTTACGGTCTGGTTACGCCAACAGAAAAGCAAGTACGAAACGACTTTAAAGAGCATATGAACCAAATGAATGTCGCTGCCGGCGGGGTTGTTGAACAGATGGAAAAAGATCAGTTGGTTAACTTTGCGCGTAAATTCGCAGATGAATCCATACGCCAGAATAGGACGCGTATGGGGTACATAACAACGATACACAAGTTGGAAGAGTATGAGAAGCAATTCAGAGTAAAGCTCCGATTTTTCGATATTGATATGGATTTTTACAGGCGGTTTCACAAGTGGATGACCGAAAGCAGCTATATCAAAAGCGAGAAAAAATATCATTACAGCAAAAACTATATTGGTGGGCTGTTCAAAAACATCACCGTATTTATGAATGAGGCACATAGTGTAGGGCTTCATAATTTTACGGGATACAAAAGCAAGGGGTTTAAATCTGAATCGGAACAGACTGATTCGATTTATCTTACATTCGCTGAATTGGAAAAGATATATAACCTCGACTTTACAGAAGGTATGTTAATGGCTAATGGGTTTGACGGCCGGCAGCAGAATTTGCAACGTGCTATCTTCTCGCTAACAGAAGAGCGCGACCGGTTTTTGATCGGATGTTTTACGGCTCTCCGACACTCTGACTATTCACGTCTTGAAAGCATACACTTTAATGACGACTTAATTACGATATGGACGCAAAAGAAGGATAAAAAGGTGTATATCCCGATGCACCATTTATTACGAAAAATTCTTGAGCGACGGGATAATGTTCTTCCTGCACCCATATCCGATCAGAAACATAACGATCAGATAAAAGTGATAGGCCGTCTTGCAGGGATTGATGACGAGGTTCTGTTGACCAAAACGCGCGGAGGGGTCAGGGAGAATGTTGTTGACAAGAAATATAAGTTCATCACCTCGCACACCGCCAGAAGGTCTGGGGCTACCAACATGTATCTTGCCGGTATTGACGTTAAGTTCATACAGGATATATTAGGGCACGCAAAGGTTGAGCAAACCATAAAGTATATAAAGGTGTCCGCAGAAGAGAACGCAAAGAGACTGCGGAATCACCCGTATTTTGTAGGGAATGCAGGTGGTTCAGAAAAGTAGTGGTGGGGTTAAATGCCTTAACAACATAAAAATTCCCGCCCTAATCTCACGATCCAGGCGGGAAACCGTTACTAACCAACAAATAATCATGAAAAACGATACCATTTTCGTGAGGTCACGAAAATGATCTCCTAAACAATCTTTTTAAAACTTATAGAGCAGGCCTATATCCAGCCCTTTTGCCTTAAAATTCGCGACATACTCCATTTTTATACCTATGTCGTGATAGAAGACACCCCCGCCTACACTAACCTGATTAAAGGTGCTATAAGAGGCGGAGACAAAGGGTATCCAGACCGGCTTTATCTCTACCGTTTTTACAGTGTAAATGGGGGTAAACACGTATTCAATGCTGTTCAATCTGTTGTATTGTGTGGACAGGTTTAAATCTAACTTCCCATATTGGTCGTCGAATAGTGTCTGGCTGTACATACGAATTAATTCATACTCTCGTATGATCGCTGCCGTGTCGACTGATTGCACGACATACCTGATGCTGTCTATGTAGACCGTATCCGACTTCATAGGAAGTATGGGCACTGCTGGGGTCTCTTCCGATACCGGTTGTATGCCGGTCACTAAGCCGGCAACCGGATCGCCCTTCACCTGTTCGATCTTTACTGTCTTCGCTGTTGTTTTTCTGCCGGCAAAGAATCCTGCCGGCAATCCGATAATCAGGCAAACGAGGCCGATAATGACTTTACTTTTCATTTCATTCTGCTATTAAAGACTGAATCTGCTTCATGAAAGCTTTCTGTAAACCGGTTTTTCTGTGTCGGACGGGGATAAACCTTCTCCGGCTTCGGACGTCGGTAGGCGCTTTCCGACGGGATTAGGTACACCGTTTCCCGCGTTGTCGTGCATCCGCACAGGGCGAGTACGGCAAATAGTATCAATCGCTTTTTCATACCTCTACCCCTTTCGCATACAAAACCTGATTCCGGTTGCCCTCGCTGTTATAACTTACATGCACGAATGTGGGATACAGGATCAGCTGATCGAACGCTATCTCCATGCTGATAATCTTATTGAACAGCTCCCGCGCCTGCATACCCTGCGCGTGAATATCAGCCGCCTGTCCTTTGACGTGCTGACTTGTATCTACACCGCCTACGGCCTTGTTCAGCGCGGGGCAGCGATACCCGCTATTGACGTGGAGCGGCATTCCTACTGCGTCCCTAACGGGTTGTAGGACATGCTCGCATAACGCCGTCAAGTTCGCTAA
>JAISQD010000195.1 GCA_031274415.1 Tannerellaceae bacterium
AGGTAAAAAGCTCGTTTCCATACGAATAATTTTTATGAGTGAATATGATTATTGTCTTTTGTCTGCACTAAAACATTGTATCCGTCTACGCGGATGACGACGACCGGCGTCGCTTCGTCAATAAACTCGCCGGTCGATTTCGCTTCAACGGTGACCTCCCCGATTCGGGCCTTTCCGATGGGCGCCAGGCGGGAAAGCGTCACCCCCTCGTCGCCCACCTGTATGCCCAGGTCGCGGCTGGAGGTGACTTTCGATTCGATATTCGTTTTCAACGCCACCTTGTTGAACGAATTGGAGCGGAGCAACCACACGAAAGAGGCGCCAAAAGCGATCACCGACGCCAATAACGTGATATGTCCGCATAAGGGGGATACCGTATACGCATACACAATGCCTCCTATGGCAAAAAGCACCCCTCCTATGCCTGCGATTGTAATACCGGGCAACAGGAATATCTCCAGTAAAAGGAGTAAGATGGCGACTCCGATCAGAAATGCGATGATGGCAAAATCCAGTATCATATCATGTTGTTTTAGGTGTCAATGGGTATTTTTCAGGTAATTTATTTCTGCATTCCGCGCTTTCTTCTCCCACTCACCGGGTTGAAAGAGCAGGTCGTTCAGTAACTCTTCCGCCTGAAGGATCGTTGGGCTGATTTGTTCGCGTTGCGCCTGGTTTCCTTCCCTGTAGGAGGTGCGCAGCTCGTCTAACCGGCGATCCAGTTCGCTGATCTGGCGATTCAGGCTGATGACCTTTTCGTAGCAGTTTTTTGCTTCAGGGCTTCTGAACGCGTCCAACGTGTAATAGACTAAGCTGTTGTTGATGACAAACTCAAAATCTTTCTTGTTCTCTTCCTTTCCCGACGGCATGTCCAAATGGGCTAACTTGATCAGCTCAGTATAGTCCGCATCCGGCTTCCACGAATCCCGGATGGAGGCGATGGCCGCACGCGCCCGTTTCAATTCCATATCGTCGCTCTCTACGCGGCTGCGCGATTCGTTCGGGATAAAAAGATAGACGCAGACTTTGCCCTCCGGCTGATTCCTGTCGGAGACAAACCATCCCAACCCCTTCACCTCGTCAAAGACAATCATGTAATCGTTCGCCAGCGAATTATAGGGCATCCCCAGCTGTTCGGGCGTAAGGTAGGTGTCGGAGTTGATGTTGTACCGCGTGACAAACAGGTCGTACCCGCCTATTGACCCGTTCTTTTTTGAGGCATAATACATCGTCACGCCGTCGGAAAGGACAAAGGGGTAATTCTCGTCGTCCGAACTGTTGATATTCATCGGCAGCTGCTTCTCGTCCCCCCATTTGTCCATCAGTTTTGATTGGGAAAACAGGCAATAGCGGTTCTCGTCCGTATTGTGGGCATAAAAGATTTTGTCTTTTTTCTGATTCATATAAACGGTCGACACGACAGGTTCGCCGGTCTGGAAGAAATTCTTGTATGTGGAAAGCGTCCCGCTCTCTTCGCTGAGTATATAGGCCGGCAGGAAATCGTGTTTGCTGACCACCATGCTGTCGATAATCTGGATATCCTCTACCTTGTCGACCATCCGGAATGCTTTCTCAGCCAGTTCCAACCTTAATTTGTACGGCTCAATATCCTGTTTCTTTTTCGTCAGGAGGTCGATATATTCCTTGTACATCCCGGCTGCTTCGTCAAACCGGTAGGTCTGGATATACAGCTCCGCCAAATAGCGGTATGACTCCTGTACACGGCGCTTCACGGCAATGGCGAGGTATTTCTCGGCGTTCCCGAAATCGCCGGTTTCATAACAGCAGACGCCATACCAATGGTTGTAAGACGCATTGTTCGGCGCTTGCTGCACCAACTTCTCAAAAGCAGGCTTGGCCTCTTCATATTTGCCGTCGTTATATAATTTCTTTGCCTGATCCAAACTTTGCGCGTATACAGCATTACAACATAAAACGATTCCGATGATATACATCAGTTTCCTTACCAATTGTGCCATTTTTCCCTTTATCATGAGTAAATAATAGATTCAAAGATACTAAATATTTCCCAAAGAATACGCGAGAAGGACTATTTTCCGGCATTTTTTCTTGAAAAAGAGGTTGATTACATGGAAAAAATGTATCTTTGAAAGCTGATTTTGGACTGATAGTTATTGATTTGTAAACAATTAAAAGACTAACGATATGAAAAGAATGATTGCAACAATGGCATGTATCTTTGCCGGCCTCATTTCCTGCCAAACAGCTGGCGAACCGGATCCCGCATTTGAGGAAGAGACTCCCATAACTGAGGAAGAGGGTATTGTAGCGGAGGGAGAACCGATCGTTTTGACAGAGGCAGAACAACAGATTGCACAGAAAAACAACCTGTTTGCTTTCGACCTGTTGCGTACCGTATACCTGAATGAAAAACCTGGGGAGAATATCCTCCTCTCACCCCTCAGCGCAAGCCTTGCCTTGGCCATGTTGAACAACGGAGCCGCAGGGAAGACGCACGATGAAATTCAGCAAACGCTGGGCTATGGCGACCTCGCACGCGACGAGATGAACGGTTACTTCAAAAAAATGGTCGATGGGATGAAAACGGTTGATCCCCTCGTCAGTTTCGAATCGGCCAACTCCATCTGGATAAAAAACAATTTCTCTATCTTGGAGGCTTTTAAGGAGATAAATAAAAACTATTTCGCCGCCGAGGTTCGGAACGAAGATTTTAGCGATCCGGCTACCGTCGATTTAATCAATGGCTGGTGTGCAGAGAAAACGCACGACAAAATACCGGACATTATAGACGGAATCCCCGATGGTGCGATTATGTATCTGATCAATGCCTTGTATTTCAAAGGAATCTGGACGGTACAGTTCGATAAAGAGGAGACCGCCGATGAACCGTTCTCGAACCTCGACGGGACAACGCCTCTTCTGCCTACCATGAACATGGCGCAGACGTTCCAGCACTTCGAGGGAGAAACGTTTGATTTGCTGGAACTTCCTTACGGAAACGAATCTTTTGCCATGCTGATCCTGCTCCCCAAAGAAGGGGTGGCGCTTTCTTCCGTTATCGACGCGCTGGACGGCGAAACGTGGGAGAAAAGCCTTTCGCGGATGTATGGAAAAAACGTGGAGCTGAAGTTGCCCCGTTTCAAGATCGAATATGAAAAGATATTAAACAAAGACTTGTTCGCCATGGGGATGGAATCCATGTTTGGTGGAGCAGACTTTTCGCTCATGCGGCCAGAGAAAGATGTGTGTGTGTCGATGGTCAAGCAAAAGACCTTTGCCGAAGTCAACGAAGAGGGTACCGAAGCGGCAGCCGTCACGGCCATTGAGATGGTGGTAACATCCGTCGGTGGAGATTCTCCCACTCTTACGCCGTTCTACGTAAACCGCCCCTTCCTCTATTTCATCAAAGAAAAGAGTACGGGAACGATCTTCTTTACCGGAGTCACGAAAAACCTGTAATATGACGTCAGTTCGATCAGAAAACCAATTACTTTTTCTCAATTACCTCTTTCGAACGCATTTTCGAACGCATTTTGAACTCCGTAGCCCGCTTGTAGACAAGCTTTCAGCCATGTTGGCGAACGGAGTTTCCATGTCT
>JAISQD010000050.1 GCA_031274415.1 Tannerellaceae bacterium
CTGAAGCATTTTGAATTGATTTTTATTCAATTTTACCCCCAACTTTTCTGTGTCGTTTACCCCCAACTTGTTGGGTGTATTTTCATCTGTACCTGCATTTTCCGGAGGAGCAAAACCAACATTTAATTCTCTGTTTTTAAGAATATTATATTCTTTAAAGAGTAAGTTTGAAAGAAAGCGGATAAGATATTTATCCGTTTTGTGAATACCTTGAGTTATATCCTCGTAATTTGCACGCACAAGGGCATTTCTAAAATACCATGAATGCTCTGCAAATAAATCATTGCTTATAGTTTTAAAACCAAGTTTGCGAAGATATTTTATTAAAAATACCGCGGTTGTTCGTGTGTTTCCCTCGCCGAAAATATGAATTTGCCACAAATAAGCAACGAAACAGGCTAGGTGTTCAACAATTTGAGAGTTATTTAAGCCTTTGTAATTAAATGCTTTTTCTTCCTTAAAATCATATTCGAGCGTTTCCCGTAAATTTAATGCACTTGCATACAATACCGTTTCGCCGTTCAAAACCCACTCGGCTTTTGCAATATTGTAGTCGCGAATTTTCCCTGCAAACTTATAAATTCCGGTGAAAAGTCGTTTGTGAATAGTTATGTATTCTGCAGGCGAAAAAGAGAATGTTTTTTCGGATAAAATTTCGGCAATGCGGACAGAAACCTTGTCGGCTTCTTCTGTTCTGTCACCGGTTGTCCCTTGCCTTTCAGACTGGATTTTATAATAAATATCAATACGGCTTTTTATTTCGTCAAGAGTAATATCGCCTTCAACGTTTTGCTTTACGTTTTCAATGAGGTAAGCAGAAGGCGTTAAACCATCAACTTGCTGCAAACCGATGGCCGTTTGCCAAATTTGACTTTTCTCTATTTTGCCCGGTTCACCCTGACGGATATATTCGTCAAAATCGCTCTTGTTTTTTTGATTCATGATATTCCTCCTTCTATTCTTTCGTTCGGCATACCTTGTGTTTCTTGCTCTAACACAGTTTTCTACTGCTTTTTCCGTATTCTGAAAAGAAGCATCTCCTCTTTGTATTCATTAAATACAGTACTGGCTTCGAGTTGGATAAACTCATACCGGTTGCCGTATTCCGCTTTTATTCCGGCGGCATATTCGGACAGGGTAATAAAAAAGCCCTCTTCCGGCTGCTCTTTTTCGAAGTTCCTGAAGTTGTTGCGCAGGTAAAAATTCAGCCCGTACAGGTTTTTATATTTCAACAGGTTGTTCATGACGTATGTACGGTTCTCCAGATCGTACGCCCGGGATATCTGTTCTGCGAACGGACGGGGGGAATATCCGTTTTTAAATGCCGGCAGGAAGAAGGAATCCATACAGATATTAATCGTACATACCACTCCGAACCCCGCCATAAGAATCCGGTAACAGTTTTTTTTCCATATCAGGCAGCCGGTGATACATACCGCCGCAAGAAGCGCCGTCATAGCCCATAATCCCGGCCATCCCGGATAGCGGAACAGGTCGGCAAAGAGTTTGATATCACGTAGCGTCCGTTCCCTTTTGGACAGATGATGCGACAGGCTCTCCAAGTCAAGTATACCGGCAAAGGAAAGCCCGACGACGAGGAGCACAGCGATGCCCGCCACGGTCAGGATCGTGGTCGAAATACGGATGGCTAAAGGCCTCTTCTCCGTCAGGTAGAGGAAGAAGCGGGCGATAAAAAGGGCGACAAAAGGATATATAAACAAGATATAGGTACTCCGTTTGGAGGAAGGAATCGTAAAAAACAGCAGTGAAATAACAATAACGGTAAGACCGTACAGCCCTGCCTTGTCCATGGCCTTCACCCTGTCAAAGCAGGCGCCGACTCTCTTATACCGGATAAAGAACAGGGAGACAAGCAAGGGAATCGTCCATGGGAGCAATCCTGCGGCCATACTCAACGGGTAGTAATACCAGGGATTTTCCACACCGAGATTATAATCCGTACCTAACGCCTCCGTACTCATACTGAAGAAACGTCCGATATTCTCTGCAAAAGCTTTTGTCAGAAAGTCGTCGCCATGTATCCGGTAGGCGGCAAAGTACCACCACGACAACAGGATAAGAGGCGGTAACCCCAAACACACACACCGCCATACAGCGCGGAAGAAAGGCTCTTTCCGGATCAGTTGATACACGCCCAGTATAAGGCAGGGCATGACAATGCCGACCGGCCCTTTCGTCAATGCCGCACCACCCAGCATAAGCCATGAGCAAAGAAGCTGTCCCATCCGCCGTTTCTCATACCAGTTCACCAACTGGATAATACCGGAGACAAGAAAGAAGGTCAGCAGCATGTCTATCCGCGTCGTCATCGCCGAACGGTGAATCTCAAAACAGGTGATACAGACCAAACAGGCGATGAACGCCTCGCGTATGGAACGTCTACGGGCGAAAAACAGGAAACAGACGCCCATCATCGCGATAAAAGCAAGCGTCGACGGCAACCGGGATGTAAAGGGAGTGACTTCGCCTTTATTCAGGATAAGAGAAAAAGAGGCAATCAGCCAATGGGTTAGCGGAGGTTTATAAGCAAATTCATCGGCATAACTCGTGGGAATAATCCATTCGCCTTTCTCTATCATCGATATCGCAAGGCCCGCCTCGCGAGGTTCTCCTTTCGTATAAAAATCCCCCAATCCAATCCATGGTAAAGTAGATAAGGTTGCAATTAAAAGAATAAATAAAAGATATTTGCGTTGCGATAACATATGCTGTAAAGAGTTTAATGATTCGCGGTAAAGGTATAAAGAATTTATTGATTACCTTTACATCGGTGTGTATAAAGGAGGAAAATTTTATGATAAAACGAAAAGACGGTTTCAGCGGTGAAAGAGCCTTGGTTATTCCGCAATCTATCGTACAGGAGATGGAAAAAGATACGTATTTATCTATCCTGCATATTACCGATATAGGGTATTACCCGAAAGCGCGGCATCATTTCCGTAAACGGGAAGAGCCTATCAACCAATATGTCTTTATCTACTGTCTGGAAGGTACAGGATGGTTTTCGATAAAAGACCAGGAATATGCCGTTTCTGCCAACTGCTTTTTTATCCTGCCGGCCGGCGTTCCTCATGCATACGGGTCGGATGAACATACGCCATGGACTATTTACTGGATTCACTTCAGAGGGAAGCTGGCACCCTATTTTGCCAAGCAACACGACCGCCCGGCGGAGATACGTCCCGGTATCCATTCGCGGATCAGCAACAGGATTGAGCTGTTCGAAGAAATCCTACGCACGCTTGAAATGGGATACAGCCGTGAGAACCTGTTATATGCCAGCTCGGTGTTTCATCACTACCTGGGGACGTTGCATTACATTCAACAATACAGGAATGCCGTAAAAGATGAATCGGGGAAAAACGATATTGTCATGGCCGCCATTCACTTTATGAAAGAAAACCTGGAAAAGAGGCTTTCGCTTGTCGAAATAGCTGCGCACACCGGCTATTCGCCGTCTCATTTCTCCGCCATGTTCAGTAAGCGGACAGGGTATACGCCCCTTTCCTATTTTAACCGGTTAAAGATACAACAGGCGTGCTATTTGCTTGACTTTACAGAAATGAAGGTCAATCAGATCTGTTATAAAATAGGCATTTCAGACACCTTTTACTTCTCCCGTCTTTTCAGTAAAATAATGGGCATGCCGCCACGACAGTATAAAAATATGAAGAAAGGATAACGAATCTATTCCTTAGTGAACCAGGCTAAAGTCATCAATCAGTCCATAATCAACCAGTTGGTATTCCGAACCGGGGATGGCTTCCTTGATGGATTTCCAATGCCATGGAGAGGCCAGGCCGGGAGAGGGATTTCCGTAATGCGGGCCTAAGAGGTTTCTCAGGCTGCCAATCACAAGGATGTCTATTTGGTTTGTTCCCTCTTTCAGGTAAGGAGTCACATTCAGTTGATAGGGATCGCAGGCGATGATGCCGGCTTTTGTCCCGTTGACATGGACTTCGGCAACCGTTCCGTTCCACTTGCCCAATTTCACGGCAAATGTACCCGACAGATCCGTGATATCATACGATTTGCTGTATTTTACACCCCATGAATAGAAGGGCTGTTTCTGCTCCTTCCAACTTCCGAGTGTAAGGCGTTCGATGGGTGCACTGATGCTCCATCCTTTTTGTTCGGGAACGACGGAGAAGTCGCCAAGCAGGTATACCGGTTCCAGCTCGGCAAAGATACTCATCGGGCTGACGCTCAATTCCACCGTGTTCACCCCCTTTTTTACTTGACGGCCAATAGCGTATACACCGAATGAGCGGTCTAAAAACCATGTATCCGGCGTTTGCACGACCACCTCTCCATTGACTTTAACCGTGAACAGTCCGGGACGTTCGGCCACTAACCGTATCGTCGAGTAATCGAATACATCATTCACCGTAAAAGAATAGACAGCCTTGAAACCTCCTGTCTGAAACGTATCCCTGTCCACGATATTCCGCTTGTACTGAACCGACGTGTTCCATGGATTCCCGTTGGCAAAGCCGTGCGCTTTATAGACGATGTCCGCCGCAGGCGAGAAATGCAGGTTGTTGTATGTCAGGCCTCCGACTGTCACGTCGCAGAAATCAACCGGCAGCGCATTCTCTTTCACCCGTTGAACGGTCGTTTCACCCGTTGCCGGAACGGTCGCGCTTATCTTTTCTTCCGGCTTCCCGTCATACCTGTTTTTTGCTTTATGAGAGCTGAATAACAACAGGCTTCCTGCCGGCTCTATCGTGAAGGAAGCCGTAAGGATTCCCTTTTCGGCAGAAGCAGGATAGGCGTATATGGCGCCATCCATCGCATCCATCTCCAGAAGCGTTTTGCCTTTTACGGAGAGCGTTCCGGTAGACGCCTCTTCCATCGAAGAATTGACGATAAAGATCAGTTCGCCATCGGCGAAACGGCGGCGGTGGTGGTAGAGGTTGCCACTGTCGAACAGGATATTGAACGCCTCTCCGTGAGGGAAATGTTTCTTCAGTATATCTTTCGTCACCGACGATTCTTTGGCTATGGCTTCGCTTGAGAAGAATGAAGAAAGCTCTTGACTTGATGCGCCGTCCAACAAAGTGGGCGAAGCGAAGGAGATCAATCGTCCGCCCTGTTCTACAAACCGGCGGAGCAAATCAAAGGTAGGCCTGTTAAGCGTCTCATTCGCAGGCGGGATAACAACAGTGGAATAGGCTGCCTGTCCTACGATAAACCGTCCGTTCTCCACCCTGCCCTGGTCTTTGATGATGTTTTCGGAGCCCAGATCATATTCTATCTGGCTTTTCTCGAACAGGGTGACAAATGCCTGAAACGTTTTTCCGGTTTCCATCAAAGCAGGGTGACTTCCGGTATGCGAATAGTAGCCCCACAAGGTAGAGTTAGGCTCCAGTATAAGGATATCGTTTTGCTGGACGCCTTTACTCATCACCATAGACAGGCGGGCGAAGTAATCATTTAACACCTTGTAATTGTCCCACCAGGGAGAATGGTAGGTAAATACGGGCGGGTAATCGTACTTTCTGGCTCCGGTAAGGGTCATGTGGGAGAGGTGCTGGTTCATGAAGTTGACACCCAGTACGTACTCCCAGTCTCCCAAACGTTTAAAGTCCTTGAATGTTTCGTCCCAGCCGCCTCCGCCGTATGTCTCGCTCAGGGTACGGGTATATCCCATCTGGTTCGCGACGCTGCGCAGCTCCTTTACCGAGCGGATATTGCCGAACTGGGCTTGCGGCGATACGTCATCGAATTGGTTGAAAAGCATGTCGATAGCCGGTACCTGATGCCAGGCATACATGGCCATATTGTCGGGACCGTCGTTCATCTGCGGCCAACCGTGTTCCCAATAGTGTCCTGTCCATTGCATGTTATGTGCTTTGCAGTAAGCGTTCCATGGCTTCGACCAGCGGTCGATAAACAACTGCAACAGGGTCTCCATATAATTGTGGCGAACCTTTTTCCACTCTCCGCTCTCTTCGCTCAACAGGGGAAGCAGGAGTTTCAGGTCGTACCCCCATCTCTTTTGAAAGACGTCGAACAGATCGGGTGTCCATCGCAAGCCGCCGGAGGTCACGATGTTCGGCTCGTCGGTAAAGATGCCGGGTACGGCTTTGCCAAATTCATCCTTTGACGACTTCTCATACCCTTTCATCGTTACTTCGATAAACTTCTCCGTCACGCCGGGAAGCAGGAGGTCGACATAAGAATAGCCGCCATACCAGTCCGATTTGCCATAATAGGTCTTCCTGTATAAGTAATAGTCTCCCTTCACCCCTTTATATTGATCGACGGAAGAGGTGATCTCTTTCCATGCACCGTCTTCTTTCTTCAAGCAGATCAAGTAATTGCCCAAATCCGCAGGGAGCGATTCGGTCTTATCGCATGCAAGCCCTTGTCCCTGGTTATATGATTCGGGCATTTCCTGCGGGACATGCCCTCCGGCAAAACCGCTGGGGTAAGAGTTCTCATCATAAATCCACACCTCCAGCCCCAGCTCCTTTCCTCTTTTCACGGTGTATGTAAACAGGGCGAACCAGTCGTCGGAAAGGTATTCGGTAATCAGTCCCGGCCTTGGGTGTACAAAAAGACCTCCGAAACCGGCCTCTTTCAGTTCAACCAACATACGCTCCAGCTCCGTTTCGGTTACTTTTCCGTTCCATACCCAAAGCGGCATGGAACGATATTCGGAAGGCGGGTCAACAAAGAGCGCCTCTAAAGAAGAGTAGCTATCCTTCCCGACGCCTTGTTTGTTTGTATCGCTGCAACTTGTTGCAATGGCCGATAAGCTGATCAATACATAGATAAAGAGATCTCGGATAAATAAACAGGATGTTTTCATGGTAGTATGCTTTAATTCGTGATGACTATACAGTCGTTTTTAGTCCCGGGTTGTCGGGAATGCTGTTATCCTTAAACGGGCGGCGCCCATGGGGACCAATATGATCGGATCTATCTGTTCCGACTTCTTTGCATTTTCGTAAGGCAGTACGCCGCACAATCCGTATTCGTCGATTTGCCATCCGGGAACGATACGCCCTTTTGCCTGGAACTCCAACGGTACGTTATCCAGCGTAAAGGGGTTGTTATCCGCCGGCCACGCTTTGCGTTGCAGGACAAGAGGATCCTTTTCCACCAGGGCGTAATTCCACGGGCTTGCCGGAAGGATTTCGTAGGACGGCCATTCGGAATCGTCTGCATTTTCCTGCCATTTAGAATCCCATACGGCTGTTTTACGGCTCTCCAAAGGGACGTATTCCTCTTTTATTTTCAGGGAGAGGGTCAGCGGGCCGTAGTTGATGCTTACACTGTTCTTATTGACCTGCCATTGGCGGGTGGCGTACTCCATCGGGACATCCAATACCACCTCATCCCCCTCTTTCCACAGCCGGTCGACGCGGGCATACTTCCCTGCCGTCAGCGTTGCCGATACCTTTTCCCCATTCACCGAAACTGAGGCGTCCGCGCACCACGAAGGGATACGCAGGTAGAGGGGGAAAGCCACCTCTTGCGGGGTATGTACGGTAAAGCGGATACGCTCTTCAAAGGGGTAGTTTGTTTGCTCGTGCAGGGTCACTTCCGTGCCGTCGCCTGCTTTTGCCGTCGCTTTGCAGGTATTGTACAATACGGCGGCCAGTCCGTTGTCGGGCGTAGCCAGGATGAGATGCTCCGCATAGTAAGGCCAACCGAAACCGTGGTTATGCTGGCAACAGCGGCTACTGAAGGGATTCATGGCGAGGAATGGCCCGCTGTTGTCGATACCCGGGTGATGGTTTTTCGAGTCGCTGATGACGTGATTCGGACTGGTGATGTAGCGCAGCGCTTTATAATCCGGCATCAGGGCGGCGGGGTAGCTGTTGAACGCGACATCCTCGCAGTGTTCCGCCCAGTAAGGGTCTCCGGTGATGAGGAGCATAATCTCGTCGGAGGCCATCTGTTCGACAAAACCGCAGGTCTCCGTCCCTTGCCTCGGATCGAAGAAGCCGGTACGCGCATTCTCGTCCGCTCCGAACATACCGCCTGGTACCTGTCCGAAAGCCCGCCGGATAAGGCTTTGCACATTGTAGCTCGCCTCAAGCATCGCCGAATCTTTGGTGAAAAGAAAAAAGGTGGCCGGTTCGCGGAAGCATTGGGCGATATTGACGTTGTGCCAGTTCGGCAATTGGGTGGATTTCGTCCAGTCCGCCGTGTTGCGGTGTATCTTCTCCCCCAGCTCCAGCAGACGTTCGTCCGCCGTGCGGTTGTAGAGCCAGGCGACGCTCCACAGGTTATCTCCCCCCCTGCTGTTTTCCCAATAACTGGACAGGAAGTCCTCATCCGGAACAGTCAGCAAATACCGGCAGTAGTTAGACATAAACGCAATCACCCGCTCATCGCCACTGTATTCGTAATAGGATTGCATGATCCAGAGGACGATCATGTTCGGCCAGAAATCCTGTTTCCCCTTGTTGAGGTGTACCGGCCCGAAGTTGCCGTCCGCCCGCTGGCTGTCTATGATGTGGCTGATCCAGTATGTGGTTTCCTGCAACATGGCGTCGTCTTTCATCAGGTAGGCCAGGTTGCCGTATCCCCTCAGCCAGTAGGGTACCTCTTCCCACCCCCATTGTCCTCCCGTTTTCAGCCATGCGTTATCATCTTTTTGCAGCCATGCGCTGATCTCTCCCAGATGACCGTTCAGTCCGTCCTTCTGCAACTCCAATTGCCGGTGCAGCCAGCCGCCGGTTTCGATGCTGCCGGCTGGCAGCTTGATCAGCTGCGAAGGTTGAAGAGGTGCGCGGTTGCTGACGTAAAAGCTGTTTTGTCCGTCGACCGGCATCCTCTCCACGATGGCGACTGTTCCCGCCTCCTGCCGGATGGTGCAGGAGGCCAGAAGAAACAGTGGAAATAGCAGGAGATTCCTCATGGTTATCTCGATAATTCGTTGATCACTTCCTGGTTGGCTTTCCTAACGACGGCTTCGTTGATCTTGACCTGTTTCCGGTCGTAGGTCATCAGGCCGTTGACTTCGCCTTCCACGTCGGTGGTCTGCGTGTAGACAGCGCCGGAGTATCCCCCTTTCACGAGGGCTTTCAGTTCGCCGGCATATTTGACGTACTCGGCGGTTACTTCGTCGCTGTTTTTAAACTGGACATATCCCCAGTTGCGTTTTTGCCACCACAAATGATCTTCCAGAGGGAGGCCTATGCCGCCATATTCGCCCAGCACATTCACCCGTACGGCATCGAAGAGGCACATCACAGGGCCGGGATAGTTGTGCAAGTCCATGATATCTCCGCAGGGACGGTGGTTTCCGCCGCTGGCCGGGTTCACCAACCGCGAAGGGTCGTACTGCGCCGTCCATTCGGCCACTTTCTCGGTGTCGAACTGTCCCCATCCTTCGTTGAAAGGCACCCAGACTACGACCGACGGGTTGGAGATACACAAGTCCATGACCTCTTTCCATTCCTGGTAATAGCCGGCAATGGAAGCGGGCGACCGTTTCTTGTCGTTGCCGCCGTTGTATTTGGTAGGCTCCCAATGGTTGCCCAGGTCGCCGCTCGGCATATCCTGCCAAACGAGTATGCCCTCCCTGTCGCAATGGTAATACCAGCGCGCCGGCTCTACTTTCACATGTTTACGGATCATATTGAATCCCCATTCTTTTGTCTTTTTGATATCATAGAGCAATGCTTCGTCGGTCGGAGCGGTATACAACCCATCCGGCCACCAGCCTTGATCCAACGGGCCGTAATGGAAGAGGTCTTTGTTGTTCAGCTGCATACGCATCACTCCCGACGCGTCGCGTTTAGTCGATATCTTGCGGAAAGCGGTATACGACTTCACTTCGTCGATGACTTTACCGCCGGACGACACGGAGACCTTCAGGTCGTACAGATAGGGGTTCTGCGTATCCCAGAGGGTAGGGTTCTTGACCGGCAGGCGAAGCTCTTTCCCCTGTACGCCCTGTGCGGAAGCAATGACCGCCCCCTTGTCCAGTACCTGCACTTTGACAATGTCCGTAGCGCAACATTTGGCTGTTGACACAGTGACAGCCACTGTCCCGTTGTCGATATTGGAGATGGCTTTTACCCCTGTCACATAATTGGCCGACACCGGCTCCAACCAAACGGTCTGCCATATACCGGTAACGGGCGTATACCAGATTGATTCCGGACGTGTTACCTGTTTCCCTCTCGGCTGGTAGCCTTTGTCGGTCGGATCCCAGACACGTACGGTGAGCGTATGTTTGCTCTTCCCGTCGAGGAAAGGGGTAATGTCGAAGGAGAACGGTGTATAGCCGCCCTGATGCTGTCCGATGAGGACATCATTGACAAAGACGTCGGCTTTCCAGTCCACCGCCCCGAAGTTGAGGATAACGTGCCTGTTCTTCCAGTTTGAGGGGATGGTAAATGTCCGTTTATACCAAAGTTCGTTGGCCTCGCCTACCTCTTTCTGTACGCCCGAAAGAGAGGATTCGATAGCAAAAGGGACCAATATTTCTCCGTCGAACGTCTCCGGTTCGGCCGTGCCGCGGGGGGCAATGGCATACTGCCATAAGCCGTTCAGGTTCACCCATTCGGTACGTTCGATCAACGGGCGTGGATAGTCGGGCAGTACGCTTTGGGGATTGACCTGTTCCGCCCAGACTGTTTTGATTTTGTCGCCGGCCGGCGCCCACTGTGCATACAACAGGTTTACTGTTAATAATAAACCGATTAATACAATACCTTTTTTCATGATATTTGATGTTAATGTGTAAATCTCGTCCTGCAAAGGAATGGTATCCGGCCAGAAAAAGCTTTCATTAATCATTCAAAATGTTTTAAATATCGTGCAAGTACCCGTATCCGGCAGCTTCTGCTACCAGTAGCTTTCAGGTCGGCAACCGGTAGCTTATTCCATTTGACCGCGACATTAAAACAGTAGGTAAACACATTAACAATGCTTTAAAGGAAGAATTGTCCGATATTTCAGTTGTCGCAAATTTTGCGACAACTGCGGCAGATGGCAAAATCTATCAGGTAGCATACTATAATCTTGACATGGTTATTTCTGTGGGCTATCGCGTGAAGTCGAACAAAGGTATTCAATTCCGTCAATGGGCAAACAAGGTATTAAAGAATTATATTGTAAAAGGATACGTCATCAACCAACAGGTAAAATTGGAACAGTTGGAAGATTTGAAAAACACCGTCAAGTTGCTATCCAACGTAATTAGCACGCAGAGCCTGACTGCCGGCGAAGCAACAGGATTATTGCAGGTGATTACGAATTATACGTATGCGCTGGATACATTAGACAGGTATGATTATCAATCGCTCAACATTGATAATACCACGCGGGAAGAAACGTTCAGGGCAACCTACGAAAACGCGGTGCAAGCCATTGAAACGCTTCGGGAAAAGTTCGGCAACGGAGGACTTTTTGCCAATGAAAAGGACGGATCGTTCAAAAGTTCCATCAATACGATTTACCAGACTTTCGACGGGAACGAT
>JAISQD010000082.1 GCA_031274415.1 Tannerellaceae bacterium
TTTGGGGAAAACCGGACTTTTGGGTAGTGACTTTCCTTTTTCATTCAGGATGTTTACGTTTTTCTCAAAGGTGACAGCGATTGGCCAAAAGTGACAGCGATTGAAAAATCGCTGTCACCCTTTACTGGCTAATTCGCAAGGACTTACAAAATTAGGTGACAGCGATTATTTTGCTGCTGTCACCCTTTATTTATTGAATAGCAATGGATTACAAGAAAAGTGACAGCGATTTCTCGAAAAAAAACTCTGGGAGGAGAAATCCGGCAAACTTGGTTCATGTTCATACGTTTCTTCATTTAGTCGGGAGCGATGAGGAACGTGGCAAGGTTGCCTTTGTGGTCGGTAGGCCATACGCTTTGGGGTTCAATGAACTTGTCTTCGGCGTCGGCGGGGCTTATTTTTCCATACAACACGGATGCTGACGGCCCGACGATGTGGGCTGACGCGAGCTTGACGCCGGGTTGCGGGTAGTAGTAGATGAAGTCGATCCGGTCGCGCTCATCGGCGTCGGGGACGCAGTGGAGGCTCTCAAGGCGTGCTGCCGTGTTGCCGGCCGGATAGGTGAATCCGGGATGGGTGACGGCGTTGGGGTAGCATTGCCGGTAGGTGTCGATATAGCCGGCGGCCTGTAGCATCAGGGAAACGTCCCAGTCGACGACGGCTCCCCCGTGGCAGCGCATATCCTTTGTATCTTCCCGCCAGTCGAGGTGCGACGGTTCGTTGAAGTCGCCGCCGAGAATGACGATATGGCCTTTCGCCGTTTCGCGTTCGGCGTCTGCAAGGAAGCTGCGGGCGTATTCGTCGCGGAAACCGTCGCGGTTGACGGCCAGGATGGAGTCGGGATCGGTTACGGGCGCATCAATCTTTGTCCAGGTCATCGCGCTGGCTCCCCGCGGCAGGTAACAGGCATAATGGAGGTGATCCATGTGGGCGGAATAGGCGGTAACGGTACGTCCGTTTACGGTCAGTTGCGCTTTCAATAGTGGGCGGTGGCGCTCTTCGGTGGGGAGAAGAAGCGTGGTGTTGGCCAGCGGGTATTTGGCGAGGATACCGACTTGGGCGTTCTTGTCGTCGCCGAAGTAGGTTTTTCCCCGCTTTTTCAGTTCTTCAACGAGCCAAGGGGCGAACGGCTGTTCGCTCCCTGCGTTCAGTTCACACAGGAGTACGATGTCGGGGTCTGTCCGGACGACGAGGTCGACTACTCCTTCCGGCGCGCCTTTCACATTGGCGCCCTGTACCCAGAGGTTCAGTTGCAGAACCTTCAATTCCCTGTCCCGCTCATTCGAGCAGGATAGGGAAAAGAGGGTAAATAATAACAGAAAAAATACCGGTTTGTACACGTTCATATGATCAATAAATGGTTTGTCTATTTCAGAATCCACATCAGTTCGTTCACGTCGTCATTCCCACCGAATTGCCGCTGTACGGCTTCTTCCACGTTTTCGCGGTTGTAGTCGTACTCGCGTTGTTCATACATCCAGCGCATGGGCATTTTATCGGGGACGGTATTCAGGTTGGTTGCCGGATTGATGGGCAATCCCGGATAGCCGGTGCGCCGGTAGTCGTAATAGTTGTCCCAGGTGTAATGCATGAAATTAGCGAGGTATTTCTGAGTGATGATCTTATTGAGGTCGCTTTCAAACGTGCTTTCGCTCTTGCCGAGCTGGATCGCCGGATTGGCGAGGAACGTCTGGATATAGTCGCCGGTGATGGGGCGCCCGTGGTGGTAGGCTTCATCGTTCGGCGTATTGTCGGCGGTGAACGTCATGCCGGCTTCGATGGCTTTATGGTAATACACCGTCGGATCCTCGTTGATCCACTTGCGGAGGCAAGCTTCGGCGAGGATGAAGTTCTGTTCGGCATAGCCCAGACGGACGGTTGGTTCGCCGGTTTCGAGCTGGGTGTAGCGCGTATTGATGTTGGACAGCTCGCCTGCGGTAAAGAGGCCGCCAATCTCACCAAAGGGGCGCGACGGGTCGATACCGACGTAGGCGTCCCAGTCGTCTGCCGCTACGCCGGCGGCTGTTTTGGCGGTCGCCGGTTGGGCGTAGTAGAAGAGCCGGTAGTCGTTGTACTTCTTCAGCGTGTCGATCACCATGGTGGTCACCATCGGATAAGGGACGAAACGGTTCTTTGTCACGTTCACCGGATGGATTTGCGAAGCTTTTGTCCCGTACACAAGCTGGAAGTTATCGCTGTTGGAAGCGAAGAGGGCGCGTCCGGCCACGAGTTGTGCAAAGCGCTGCCTGACGTTCAGATCGGTGTCGGATTCTTTCTTCGACAGGTTGATCAGTACTTTCAGGTGGAGGGCGGTCGTTGCTTTCTTCCATTGTTCCGGATTCCCGTTATAGATGATATCCCCGTCAAACGCCCTGGTGGCATTGGAGAAATGGGTATAGGCTGCCTCCAGGTCGGCGAGGATATTGAGCATCACCTCTTTCTGGGTATCATATTTGGGCTTGGTCACGCCCTCTTCTCCTTTCAGCGCATCGCTGTATGGGATGTCGCCCAAGTCGAGCGAGGTGTTGAAGAGCCGGAACGCCTTGATGAACAAAGCCACTCCCTCGTAGGCATCCCTGTCTATATCGGCCGCCAGTTCAACCATCTTCAGGCAGTTTGTCAGTCCGGTGTACACATTCAGTCCGGTTCTACCGAAACGGTTGTATTGATCCGCCTCCATGACTTCTCCCCATGCGATATGTTTGCTTACGAGCATATCATAGAAATAGCCTTTGTTATCGGATTTACCGACCATTGCTTTGATTTGCCCCGTAGCCAGCATGGCGGAGGTCGAAGAGGTCGGATTGTCGGGATTGGTATTGATGGCATCGAAATTGCTACACCCTCCGGATACCAGTAAAAAGAGGGCGATGATTGTGCAATAATTATATATTCTTTTCATGACTGTGCAGTATTAAAAGTTTAACTTGAGGTTCACACCAACGTATCGTATGGAGGGGGAATTGATATTTTCCGTATCGACATCCGGGTCGGAGAAGCGGAAGTCTTTCGTCCATATCAGCAGGTTTTGCCCGACGAGCGAGATCTCTGCCCCTTTTATCCTCAACGACTGGCAAAGACCCGGCGGCAGGGTGTATCCCAGCGACAGTTCCCGCAGCTTGAAGAATGTTTTGCTTCTGAAGTAGCTCAATGGCCGGGTCTGGTTATCGTCCGTCACCCACCGGATGTAGGTCTCGTACGACACGGGAACGTCGTTGGGCGCAAAGACGCGCGTATCTTCAAGGATATTCCCGTCGAGGTCATACTTCACCTCGCCGGATACGATCATGACGCCCGGCCCAATGAAATTGGTCAAGCCGTCTACCACTTCGTCGTACCGCCACTGGTTGTCCGAGTCGATATGCCTGCCGGAGTGCCAGAGGCGCGAGTCGATGTAGTCGAACATGATCCCGCCCGTTCTCCCGTCTAACGAGATATTGAGGTGAAGGTTTTTGTACCGGAGGGTATTTGTCCATCCCCATACCCAGTCGGGATTGGAGCTTCCGGCCAATGTCGGGTAGTCGCTTTTCCTTGGCCATCCGTTGTAATTGATCAGGTTTCCGTCCGGGTCTTTTTCCAGGTCGTATACCTCTACCCACCACCAGTCTGCACCGGCCGTTAGCCATGGCTTCTTGGTCGAATACATGTCGTCGAGCTTGTGGTAATAGTAGCGGTCTAATGCCCAGTTAAAGGTGGAGTTCCAGGTAAAGTCCTTGCCTTTGAAGACATCGCCGCCCAGCGTAAATTCCACGCCGCGGCTCAACTGCTGTTCGCCGAAGTTGATCAGTGTGGATTCAAAGCCGCTGGCATAACTCATGCTGGCGTTCCTCTGCAGATCATACGACAGCTTGTTGTAATAGGCGGCGTCGAACTTCAAGCGGTTGTTGAAGAAACGGAAATCCATCCCGATTTCGTACCCTTTGGACGATTGCGGTTTGAGGGAGACGTCGCGTATAGATCCAGGATAATAGGTCGCCGTCATATCTCCCCAAAAGTTCCGGGATACGGAATAGGATTGGTTGATATCATAGACGCCGGCCGGGTATTTGGTTTGTGTCCACGAGCCGCGTATTTTCCAGAAGTTGAACACGTCGGGCAGCGGAATAAATTCCGACAGGATAAGGCTTCCCGATACCGACGGATAGAAATAGGAGCGTTCGGAAGCGGCGAGGGTCGATACCCAGTCGTTTCTTCCCGTTACTTCGAGGAAGAGCAGGTTTTTCCATGATCCGCCGATCTTTCCGTACAAGCTGTTTGTCTGCTGCTTGATGATGGCGGAAGAGGTGGTCGCCGGATCGATGGAGGCGTTGAGGGAATAAAAGCCCGGCATATTCAATCCGTTGCTGGTCGCGGAGATATGTTCATCGTTTTCGCGGAAATAGATAGAGCCGCCCACGAAACCGTTTACATTAAAATCTCCCCACTTCTTATCCGCCATCAGCAGCAGGTCGTCGTTCGTACTGTAACCGGAGGTATTTGACAGTTCATAACTTCCTTTCAGGCTACTCCTCGAACTGATCGGTTGCCTGACCTCCGTCCGGCTGCGGTAGGCATCCAACCCGACACGCGCCAGTACCTTAAGCCATCCGGTGATGTCGTAGGTGAGGTTGAAATAGCTATTGGTCAGGTCGTAGTGGTTTCCTCGCGTTCTTTCGTTGGCGAGGAAGTAGGGGTTGTCGTACCAGTATTCATCCATCCAGTTTTGTTCGGAATGTTCTTTCCCTGCCCTCCAATAGTTCTTGTAGTCGCGCAGGTCATATTCGGCGCCCGTCCAGAGAAGCAGGTTATAGAGGAAGCTCCCCACGCCGTATCCTGTTCCGAGATCGTTGGAAAAGAAGTTCTTATTGTAGGTGACTCCCGCATCAAGGTGGAATTTCTTCCAATCCATTTCACCTCCTACGGAAAAGGTAATCTTTTGTTGGTCGGTATTGGGGAATTGTCCCTTGTTATAGACGTGGTTCAACGACGTCCGGACACTTCCGTACTGTCCTTTCTGTGCAATGCTGATATGGTTGTTGGTGACAAGCGCCTGTTCGAGGAAGTTTTCGAGATTGTTTTTCCCTGCCGACGTGAGCGGCATCTCTTTCCATTCGTAGGTATAGGGGTCGTACTGCACTGCCGTACGCCCGATGTCGAGCTTGTCGCCCCAGACGTAGTCGCCCGCTCCATACCGTCCGTTGCCGCCCGAACTGTAGGCGGTCTGTACTTCCGGTATCTTGAGGAAACCGGCATGGAACATGGTGTTGCTGTTTACGGTAATGTCGAGCCCCTCTTTCGATGCCTTTTTGGTGGTCACCATAATCGCGCCGTCGCCGCCGCGCGAGCCGTAAAGCGCCGAGGCGGTAGAGCCTTTCAGGACGTTGACGGATTCGATATCGTCGGCGGGTATGTCATTTAACCTGACATTGTAGTGCGGTACGCCGTCGACAACAAGCAGTGGCGTACTGCCGCGTAGCGTCAATTCCGGTGAGGCGGCAAACTCCGTGCTGTTCTTGATGTTCAGCCCGGCGATCTTACCGGTGAGTGATGTGGCTACGTTGGCGCCCTTGACGGAAGCGATCTGTTCCCCATCCACTTTCTGCACGGCATATCCCAACGCCTTTTCTTCGCGCCGGATACCGAGAGCGGTTACCACTACTTCGGAAATAGTCCTGACATCTTCCTTGAGCTGGATATTGATCACGATGTTGTTTCCGATATTGATCTCCTGCGTGATATAGCCGATATAGGAGACGACGATGGTGGAATTGGGCGAAAGCTCGAGGTCGAACTCGCCGTCCATGCCGGCTATCGTGCCGTTGGCACGGCTGTCTTTTTCGATGATGTTGGCGCCGATCACCGGTTCGCCCGCCTCGTCGACGATGACGCCCGTCACTTTACGGGGGCCGCCGGCGACGGGCGTTTCGGGCACCCGCGCCTGGTTGCTGATGGTGATGGTGTTGTTCTCTCGGCTGAAATTCAGCTGTGTCTGCCGGGTGATGGCCGCCAAAACGGTATTGAGTGGTGTGGCGGAGAAGTTGAGCGTCACGCGCTGTCCGGCAATCACCTGCTCACTGTAAAAGAATTTCAGTCCTGTTTGTTCGCCGAGGGAGGCGATCACCTTTTCCAACGGCTGGTTTTGTACATGAATCGTTATATTCCCTGATGCGGAAGACTGGGCGGCTATGGTTTGCACGCTCCAGACCATTAAAAAAACAAAAAAACATAACGGTACTTTTCTACTGTTTACTATTTGCTTGATAATATTCATATATTTGTCATTTAAGGAGTTGTTTGTATTACGATATAAGCAACTGTTTCAATACGAAGGATCGAGCTTGTTGTATTGAATTTGTCTGATGTAGGGGAGAGCGGTTTCCGGTCTTCCCTACTCTTTTTATGTTGGTCAGGAGGTATCTTTCATATGGGTACTTTTTAAGGTATAAAACATCTGATTATTCGTATAAGACTATGTTGTCCGCCTCTTTCCGGTATTTGATTCCCGTGGTATAATAAATGGAATTTAACACCGCTTCGAGCGTCTTATTGTCATGCTCTCCGGAGATGTACTCATTGCGCAGCTTTCCTTTCCCAAACGATATGGAGCAGTTGTATCGTCTACCCAGTTCGTTGATAACGCTTTGGATCGGTGTTTTGTTAAAGTACAGTCCGCCTGATATCCATGATTTGACAAATGCCGTGTTCTCTCGTTTTTTATGGATTTCCAGCGTTGTCTTATCTAACCAGAACTGCTCTCCGGGCGAAATCTGCATCATGGCCTCTTCCGTCTCCACCTGTACTTTTCCCTTTTCCACCGTGACCGAAATAAATTCATCCTCCTCATGCGCCTTGACATTAAATGCCGTTCCGATCACCCGTATCGTCGCATGCTGTGTCTGTACGATAAAAGGCTTGTGCCTGTCCTGTGCCACATCAAAAAAGGCTTCTCCGTTGAGGCGGATCATGCGGCTGTCTTTGTCGAACCGTTCGGGATAGGAGAATGACGTGCCGGCATTGAGGATCACGTGCGTCCCGTCGGCCAGCATTTTCTGCTCCTGCATTCCCTTTTCCACCCGGATAGCCGTGTAGGGTGTTTCCTTCTCTGCTTCCCCCTTCGGGGCGTAGAGGAGATAGAGGCTTGCGCCGGCTATAACGAGGAGAAGAATGGCGGCATATTTGAGCAAAGGGAAGAAGAGGGAGGATCTTTTTTTCGTCTGCGCCTGTTTCAGCAGCCGTTGCATCTCCGCACGTGACGAGGGCTGGTTATCCCCGTCCATAGCAGCTTCCAACGAATCGCTCCACACCTTGTCCATCGCCTTTTCTACTTCCAAACGGGCGTCATCATCACGTTTTACGGCGTCAAACAGGGCGCGCGCATCAGCTTCGGTATATACATGATGGATATATCGTGCGATGATATGGTTGATATCTTCTTTCGACTTCAGCATACTATTCTTTCGGTTCGTCTATATAATACCCGAAAAAGGGGAAGGTCTGGGATATGTTTAATATTTTTTATGAATTATCTCCCGTATTTGGTGAAATAGGTGCGGATCACCTTCAAGGCGGTCGAGATATGCTGTTGAACCGTATAGACCGATATGTTTAATTCACCGGCAATTTCTTTATGGGTTTTCATCTCTTTGCGGCTCATCTCGAATACGCGCTTCTGCTGAACGGTCAGCGCGGTGACAGCCTTCTCAAGTAGTTGCTCCATATCGGCTGAGAAGAGGGCTTCTTCGGTATCGTTGGAGGCCTCCAGCGCGTTGGAGAGAATGGCTTTTTTCAATTCCTGCTCACGGTCGATTCCCGCCAGTACGTTTAATATCCGGTTCCTGACAATCGTATAGATATAAGGTGCAAAGGGGACATTGGGATTGAGGAAACGCCGGTTTTGCCAAACAGATAAGAATGCGTCCTGAAGCATATCTTTTGCAAATTCCTGCGATTTAACAAACTGCATGGAAAAATAGATCAGCCTGCTCTTGTACAAAGCATATAATTCACAGAAAGCCGCCTCGTCGTCATTCAGTATGCCGGCAATGAGTTTTTGCTCCAATTTCGGATCTATATACATAGTGGCTTAAGCTTTCTGTTTGTGGTTCATTTATTTTTCACCTGTTTTCTGCAAATATAATCATTTGTTTATTAATTCTTGTGCAGAATATGTGTTACTCAACTTTTCCCTGTATGCGATACAATGATCGACATAAAAGGCATTATTCCGGATGATGTCTATTAACGTATTTTCATCCCAACCGTTAAGGGCAATCCCCAGTTGATGACGGTCGATCGTACAGGCATTTGTCGGTACTAAATTTGTCACGACCGGCGTACCTGATACCACTGCTTCGGGAATGGACACCATATTGTTATCCTGCTTGGTATCTATCAACATGGCCATTGATTCGGCCATCAGTCGGTTTAATTCATGATGCGTTTTAAAACCTGCAAAGTCGACATTCCCGTCAATGCCCAATTCTACGGTTAACCTTTTAAGGCTGTTTTCCAGTTCCCCTCTTCCGGCAATCACCAATCTGAAATGACGAAATTCCTTTTTTGCGACAAGGCAATGGAATTTGGCAAGGATACTGTCTATATTTTTTCGTGGGATCAATTGACTGACAACGATAAACTGCTCCTTCTTTTCCCGTGAGAATTGAAACTTGGTTAAGTTAATCCCGTGCTCGACAACACGATCGGATACATGAGCGACATATTTTGAAATAAACCGCTTCGCGTTTTCCGAACGGGCTATGACCCATGTCTTTCTGAAAAATAATTTTGCAACGATATGATACCAGCAATAGGACGGAATGCTGTGCATCTTTTTAGTATGCACCGCCAACTCATGCCAGATAACCGTTTTCTTCGGACAAAGGATGGCGGCGAACAGGGAAGGGAAGGCGAATACTTCGCTCGAAACAACGAGGTCATACTTCCCCCTTTCTCTCCTGAGGTAATTCCATAGCCCGGGCTGAAAAGGCAACACGCTGGGGAGGAATAGCCTCTTACATACGGATTCTATAAAAAGGACGGGAATATCGTATTCCTCCTCTTTTACCGGCCGGTAATCGGCGGCGGCCAGCAGTGTGACATTGTGCCCCAACTCTTTGAAACCTAAGGCGAGATTGTAAATCATACAGTCTTTAATGCTCTCTACCTGAGGGATGACATTGTCTTGCGCCGTGTATAATACGGAATTCAACAGCAGTATGTTCATCTGATTTATCAGTTAATGGTTTTACGTATATAGTTGTTCGATCTCTTTCATCACACGAAAGGCGGAATAATGTTCGTCATAGAATGTCGCCTGATTTTTTTTCATTTGCGCTGTATCTGTGTCAAATAACAGTTCCTGCATTTTGTTTGCCAGATCATCCTTATCCCGGCTTTTAAATAAAAACCCGGTCACGCGGTCTTTTATATTATCCCGGAAATAAGGCGTATCGGAGGCAAGAAGCGGTGTCCCTAATTTATAGGCCAGCGTGAATACGCCCGATTGTGTCGCCGAAATATAGGGGTAAACGACACAGGCCGCATTCTTGAATAACGATTTGATTTCAGCATCCGCAATATACCGATCTATCCGGATCACGTTCTTTTCGTCTTTCCTTCGCTCAAAACACCAACCACCTTTACCGGCGATCACTAAGGAATAACCGGTATGAAAAAGTGCATGATCCAAAAAGGCATCATATAACAGTTCGACCCCTTTGTATACATCGACATATCCAAAAAAGAGGATGTATTTATTTACCGCGCTTAATTCAGGACACAACGCATTTCCGCCGGTAATACCGTTCGTAATTAACGTCGGAAACCGATGGAAGCGCACTTTCTTTGACGGATATGCCTGCTCTAATGCATGAAGCTGCTCCTTGCTGCATGTCACCAGGATGTCTGCATGGTGGATATTGCGCTTAACGCCCCAGTGAATATAGCGGTCAAAAAAGAAGCCTTTGAAAGACCGCTTCTTTGCTGTTTCATGTGAAATCAAATCATGTACGGTATAAACAACGACCGCTTTCTTTCTTAATCGGGGGATCAATTGATTCAATGTATAATCAGCGGTTAAGAGGTGAATATAATCTATATGCTCTTCGTCTACTATCTTTTTTATCGCACGGAATAGCCTGTAATCATAGAGTTTTTCCATAAGCCGTGCGATACCATTTGCAGGTGAACCGACGAAGTCTACATGCCGTTTGATTAACGTGTCTTTTATATAGTTCTTATAACTAACCTCCCCTTTCGACACCGTCAGGACATACACGTCCAATTCTTTCGATTCGGAAGCGATATTGACAATATTCGCCGCAAAAGGCATCATACCTAAAGAATATTCAGAACAGATATACAAAATTCGTTTCATTGTAAGGTTGATTTGAAATTATTTATTTAAATGCAACATATCACGTATTCTTTTAATGAAATCAAGCCATATATTCTTTACCTTTTGATACTCATCTTTGTTCAGGATAATGAATTTAATCGCCAGCAACAACGTGAAACTGCTTAACGCCGTTGTTGTCATCAACCGAATAAATCCATCCGCAACAATATATACGGACAACTGAGATAATGCAAAGATAATAAGAAATGCCAGGACAGGTTTTAGTAAAACATCAATAAAAAGCCTTTTCCCGTTTATCCCTAATAAGTGAATGGCAAATTGCGATCTGATCACCAAATTGATGACCTCTACAAATATAAACGTGAAAATAACAATGTGTAATGCCCATCCGGATTTGAAAAGGATAAACGTGACAAGCAAGACCAAAAGCTTTATGATACCTGAAATCATTTGATAGTTTCGTA
Source organism: Tannerellaceae bacterium (assembly GCA_031274415.1). GTDB lineage: Bacteria > Bacteroidota > Bacteroidia > Bacteroidales > Tannerellaceae > DFXE01. The sequence goes on from JAISQD010000082.1 coordinate 10,801, forward strand.
TTCTCCCAACAGCCTGAATGCCGCTTTGCAAACCATAAGTCAGCTGGGATATTAACGTGCTGAACAAGATAATCCGGCAGAACAGGACGGTGTTGCCAGGCACATTTTTCAACCATAAATCCAATACGTAAGGCATTTCAATAATGAGGGGAATCGTAAAAAAGGAGAGCAGGAGGAATGATATTTTGCAGGCAAGCAGACTTAACCTTACTGTCCTTTCCCGATCACTTTGACCTTCGCTTTTCATGATTTGCGGATTGATGGCCGATAAGAATGTAGATGAAAAATAAACCATCTGCCCATTCACCTGATTCGCTATTCCGTAGGCGGCATTGACAACCGTTCCGCCGAATAGATTGAGAATAACGGCAATGACCTGTGTGGATAAAATCCTGCTTAATGGCTCTACCGAAGTCCATCCCGCAAATTTAGCTATTTCAACGAAGAACCGCCGATCCTGCTTTTTCTTTATTTTTACCTTGTGTTCATCATATTTGTACCGGCAATAAAACCGTTTGAGGACCGTTGAATTCATGTAGATAGCCGCTATTAACAGACCATAAACAATCAATTTATCGAAAGGGGAATAGATTAAATAGATGGCTACGCCCAATTTAAGAAATGACTCCAGAATAAAGATGAGCGAGATTAAAAACATATCCTCGTGGGCAAAAATATTGGCTTCGTATGGAATGGAAATAATGGAAAAAAAGGTACTCAAAACAATGCAATGGAGCACCATTTTTGAGGCAAATATCCGGTCGGGAGCTATATTCAACTGATCAAAGAAAAAGAAGACAAGCGTTTCAATAACAATGACCATCAGTATCCCCAACAAAAACCCTAACCTGACGGATATCCTGAAAATATCATAAAACCTTTCCTTGTCATTCATGCCCATCGCTTGCGACATGTACCGTTGTATAGACACACATACCGCCCCATTAAAAAAAGCGAGCATCCCGACAACTCCGGCAATTAAATTAAACGCCCCGAAATCATCTTCGCCCAATTCATTCAATATGATACGGGTTGAATATAAAGTGACACCGACAGTAATGACGACTTTAGTATACATGGCAAATGTATTAAAGGCGACTTTACTTCCCGCTTGTATTGCGTTGTTGTTTCGGTTTGTCATGTCTAATTCAGTCTATCGTTTCGTTGACTGCCTGTTCGTACAGCCGTGAAACATGTTCTGCAATTTTTCTCCAGTCATATTCTGTTAAATCGTAGGGATAAGCGCCGATATCTTTATTGAGCATCCCTTCCATTTTATCTTTCAACGCGTCGATATCTCCCGTCTTGAAAAAACAATCTTCCGGCAACCGGAGCTGTTTATTGGCCGGTATATCGCTTGCAATAATGGGAAGACGATAATTCATCGCCTCCAACAATGCAATAGGAAACCCTTCGTTGTAAGAAGGGAACACAAACAATTTGGCATGGGAATAAAGCTGGGACAATTTATCGCCATGCACATAACCGGTCATCACAATGTTTTCCTGTTTTGCCTTATTCATAATCTGAACGCTGTACTCCTGAGAATAGTCGGCTCCTCCGGCTAAAACTAATTTGACATCCTGACGATCCAGCAGGTTGAACGCATCAATTAAGTAATCATGCCCCTTTTCCTGTGTGATTCTTCCGATGGTCAGTATATATCTTTGCGGAGTAAGCCCCAACGAGTCAATATAATCCCTATTTTTAACCGGCTCTTCCCGATCGACTCCATTTGGTAAAAAGATTGACTTATTGATTATTTTCTCAGGATACTTATTCCGTTGAAACTGATTAACAAAAATAATACGGCTTGAAAAAGCCAGAGAGAGTCGCTCTCCAAGCCTGAGGATAGCCCGTGCCATCCCCCCCCATTTTTGATGCTCATAATTGGGACTATGATAGGTCAGCACAACCGGTATGCCGAACATGGCCAGCAGAGGCGTAAACAATCCGGGACCAATATTATGGATGTGAACCACATCCGGCCTTTTTACGATACAGATACATGCACATAAAAAGGAATGGAAAAACGTTTCAAAACCTTTTCTTTTTGTCGATACCACATCTATAAACCGGATATGGCGCAGCTGCTTTTCTGCATGAGGAGGCAGAAAGGACTTACGTCTGAAAACCGTTATTTGAAACGACTCGGGCAGGGCGGTATATAATTTTTCGCAATGCGTTTCCACCCCTCCCTGCATATGAGGAAAGCCTCTTGTCCCAAAAACATAAATCTTCATAAAAGAGACGTTTTAAAACTGTATTTTTTCACCCCGCATAATTCTTAATTTATTGTCGATAACCCATTTGATCGGTACCCATGGCCGGCGTACCATATCATGCCTCTCTGTAACAATAAACGAACAGTTCCGTTGACAGGTAGAGATTCTTTCCAACAGATCTTTTGCCTTTTGAGAGTTCATGATGTCATCAAAATCAGAATCAATAATATTCCCCAATATCCATTCTTCTTTCGACCCGTTACACGGCGTTACATTACCGTAAGGATCAATAAAAAAGAAATCTTTCAGTGCGCCGCAGGGAGGCCTGTAACCGGGGTCGTCTCCCCGTAATCTTTTGTGGATACTTTTATTGAAATAGGCGCGTCCGTAATCTTTTAATTTGGCCTTTACTCCCTTTCTTTTCGATTGTAAAAGTGCAGAGACAAATCTTTCATGCTCGCCTAACGCACTTACTGCATCCATTTGATTGTCTTCTTTATGAAAATACCATGAGTTATGCACAACGGAATTACCCAGCTCTATATCGAGAGAAGCGCATAATTCATACAGGTTTAACAGGTCTTTATAATTGTCTTCGGATATGACGACAGAAAAACCGATATTCTTACATTTGGTTTTTTTTAGCTCAAGCATTGTTCGCAATGCATGATCAAACCCCTTAACCATCCCACGCTTTTCGTCATTCATCGCAGGTAAACCCTCTAAACTTACCCGTATAAGAATATTCGGATACTTCTCTGCCAACGCGACAATCTTATCCGTATAATAGCCATTTGTACTTAATTCCAACAGGGAAGCTTTCGGATACAGGATACGGAAAATCTCGTCGATATCTTTTCTCAAGGTGGGTTCTCCACCTGTAATATTAATCCTTAATCCATCCGGAAGTTTTGCATAGTATTTCGGATCTATTTCTTCGGAAGGTAAGGTTGGGTATTTCCAGATATTACACATATTACATTTGGCGTTACAGCGAAATGTTGTGATAATACTTGCTTGAACAATATTTTTCATTCTTTTGTATGTTAAATAATTATTGATTTATCTCGTAAATTCTCATCAGTTGATCGTAGTAACAACGGCTACTGAATGCCTGTCGTGCCGTATCGCTTATCCTTTGAAAATTGAACGCGCCGGAGAATGTCCGGTAACAATGTCCAATCTGTTTCTCCAGCATCTCCCGGTTGCCCGGCTGAAACAGAAAACCATTAATCCCTTCAGTGATTAATTCGGGGATACCTCCCGTATCCGCTCCCAGTACAGGTGTTCCCATGCACAATGATTCGATGATACTGAGCGGATTGTTTTCATAACAAATGGACGGGAGAACGGAAAACCGGGCTTTTCTTACAATCTCAAGCGTCGCTTCATGGGATTGTTGGCCTAAAAACACCATCGGCTTTCCTTCATACCGGGCCTTGTACTCCTCCAACCGCTCGCCGCTTCCTATCACCTTCAATGGATAAGGTAACTTTTCGGCTACCTCAAGCAACAGGTCAATGCCTTTTTCGGAAGAGAGTCTGCCGACATAGCAATAATAATCACTTTTGTCCGTATCTGCCGCCACCGGTAACGTATCCGGGAAGAAGTTATGCAACACCTCTATTTTGCTGCTCAGGAAACCGGCAGAAACCATTTTCGATTGAAGAAAACGACTCGGACTGATAAATGTATGCGTATATTTTTCAAGGACTTTCCTGTTCCATACCCTCGCTTCCAGGTAGGCCAAAACACTTGCTTTCATGTCGCTTTTCATACATGTGTGCCGAACGACATTCCATTTCCGGGAAAAGCAGGCTTCGCAGGGCTTCCCATCCCTCAGGCAGGAATAGGATGGGCAGATTAATTTATAATCATGCAACGTCCAAATGACCTTGATCCCTCTTGATGCAGCAATTTTCACCACATAAGGAGACAAATACGAATGAATGTTGTGTACATGCACAATATCCGGTTTGAAATCATCAAGCAACCTGGAGAATCTCCGTTTCACCTCCCTCGAATAGAACAAGCGGGTAACCGCCCTTAGCTTATTTTTTAATCCGGGGGCGGAAAAGTCTATTTCGGAAGGGAAATAATCCGCCCATTCCGAATGGAGATTCAGTGTGTAGCGGGAGGCGAATACCGCCACGTCATGTCCCTGTTCGATCAACAGCTTCTCCATCATAAGCATTGCCGTACAATCCCCTCCTCTCGGATAATAAAATTTATTGATTAATAGTATTTTAGACATATATTCATTCGCTAATTGAGTTTTTTTCTTTTGAAGTATATATATCAGCACAGGCTAATCCCATGAGCATCATCATAAAGAATCCGCGGTTATGCGTAATGGTCGTATCCGAAGTCGATTCGATCAGGAAAAAGATCACGATGAGCCATATAATAACGGCCTCTTTCCTGAATCCTGCACTAAACGCTTTTGCCGCTTTTCTTACCAGATATATCCAAAAAGAGAAAAAAAGCAATACGCCGGCCACACCGAATTGCGCCAACGCCGGATAATAGGCATCCGCCACAAAAGCCGGATCATCCTTTGTCAATCCATGAAAACCCTCCATGCCATATTTGACATACAGGTCGGAATAATAGATCCCCGAAGCGTATGTCGCATAAGAGGCAAAGCCCGAACCAAATGGAAAATAGGCAAGGAATATCGGGATCGAAAAATAATACAACGCCATACGGGCGTAAAGATCCGTCTCTCCACGGCCTCCCAAAAATCCGCCCTCAACAAAATAGATGAATATTTTTTCTCTTGCCGCAAGAAACACGGCGGCAAAGGCAATCAACAGGTAGAGCGTATTTTTCAAATTAAACCGCATCCGGAACGAATCTTTCAGGAAGAAAACGGCAAAGATACAAATGACGTAAAACCCGAAGAATTTAGACCGGCCGGATATTAGCCCAAGCGCCAATATAAGCAAGAAGATAAATTTGTCCCGTTTCGTATAATCGCTACAATATAAATACAACATGCCTAATACGGAGATCGCTGTGGCATAACGCGAAACATGGCTAAAAAGGTGGTAGAGCACTTTCCGCTCCGCAAAGCTCACCAATCCGACGCAAAGCATGTACAGCGTAAGCAAGATCACGGTCTGCCTCAGTATCAGTTTCTGATTCCTGTTCAATTGAGGAGCGATAGAGAAGGCGCAAAAGAAACCCAGATAAGGCTTTACCTGGACGCCGAAATCTAAAAAAATAGCCGCTTTGGTATTACTTCCTATGGCTAATGAATAGAACAAGTAAAAAGCAAAAACGGCCAATACAAGAATAAATAAACGGTTAAACCCCCAGTCTTTCGTAAAAAATACCTTTATACAATAGATCGCCAATAGCAATACCGCACAGATTTCATCCGTATAAGCAAATCCGATTGTATCGTAAAATACAACTCCGAAGAGGAGTGTGAAGACAAATAAGTAAAAAAAATATCTATTTACAAGTTCCTGTCCCATAAAGTAACCATATATACTATTCAACGAAATATAAATGGATTTATTGCTCGAATAAAGCATTGTTATGCACCTAAGGCAATGAAGCTCTTTTATACCGCTGACGAAAAAAGGACAAAGGTAAGGAATTATTTCAAATGTCCTGTATCGGCCAAGTCATATCTTCATGCGAGACATGGGCGCTGGGCGTCCATCATGAATCTGAACGATAAGGTGTAGTTTATGATAAACAATTGGGGAGTTTTGTTATTTCAGAAAAAATCCTCTTTTATTTTATTTCTTGAAACTTAAAAGAGCATTACACTAAAATCCTCTTTCATAATTCGAAAGCAATTTTTTTACTACCATGCAATATCAGAAACAAATTGATTAAGCATGAATTTTTTTTAGGAATACCTTTGTCATAAGTATTTTTTTTCATAAGTATTTTATGAGAATTTTAGTGGGAAAGGATAGCCTGTGAAGGTTGTCCTTTTTCGATAAAGCTACTACAATACGGAACAAATTAACTCAATAACCCCAGTACGGAGGCATACTTGACTGCTTCTAATGAATTGTCTACGTCTAATTTTTCCAGTATCCGCTGACGGTGTGTATTGACGGTGTGGACGCTGATGCATAATTGGTTGGATATTTCTTTGCTTAACAGGCCGTCCCTGACCATTTGCAGGATTTCTATTTCGCGGGGAGACAATCGTTCATTTCTGCTGCAAAGAAGAGCCTGGAACGAGAAAAAAGACTTCTCTTTCAGGCTGAATATACCGCTCTTTACCGGTTTGGAAAGGCTTTGGTCGGGCGATAAGTCCAAGACGCTCAACGCTAACCAGGGATTGCCCGCTTTGTCCGCTTCCAAAAGGGATTGCTGTTCGATGACGCGTATATATTCGCCGGACGCATGGCGTATCCTGTATTCGGTAATAAATTTATAATTTGTCATATCCTCCTTATGAGCATGGATAAATTTAATGGCAGCGATGGCATTCAGTAATAAAAAACGTACGTCGTCGGGATGTATATTCTTATCCATTCCCTCGATATCCGCATCGCGGCCGAACAGGGCGAAGAAATTGGGAGAAGTGAAAATATGCTTTTTCAGATGCATATCAAAAACAGTTGTCACACTGTTGGAAAGCTTTGCCAATTGAGTTAACCTCGGTTTGTGTTGCGTTTCCAGCAAGGTGTAATCCAGTTCGGCTTCATCAAAAGCCTGCAACGATAAAAGCCGTTCGTATTCTTTCCGCAGTTCGTCCATCGCATTTTCAAATAATGATAATTCAGTATTGTAGCGTATATCTTCAGCCGGTACTTTTGTGTCGATTCAAAAATAAATGAGATTATGAAACGAAGAATGATCGCTATTTTCTTAAACGTATTTTTCGTTGCCTTATTGTATGGGCAGTCTTTTCAGCAGATTAGAGGCCTTGTCAGGGATAAATCGTCCAATGCTCCGCTCGAATATGCAACGGTAGTCGTGCAAAGTAGCCCTCCGTCCGGTGCGGTTACGGACAGCCTCGGACAATTCATCATCCGGGATGTCCCTGTCGGAAGATATGATCTCAGGGTCAGTTTTATGGGCTATGAGCCGGTCGTTGTCAAAGAGGTATTATTGTCGGCGGCTAAAGAGGTTTTCCTCGAAATTCAACTGACTGAAAACGTGCGGACATTAAATGAAATAACGGTTACGCCCCTGATCAACAAGGCACAAGCGTTGAACGGTATGGCATTGGGCAGTACGAGGATGCTCAGCGTGGAGGAAGCCGGCCGCTATGCCGGAGGATTCGACGACCCGGCGCGGTTGGCTGCCGCCTTTGCCGGGGTGGCGAGCAGCATCGGGAACAACGGGATTGTGGTTCGGGGCAATTCGTCCAGGTTTTTGCAATGGCGGCTGGAAGACGTTGAGATACCCAATCCGAATCACTTTGCCGAAGTGACTACGTTCGGCGGCGGCGCCTTGACGGCTTTCAGCAGCCAGTTGCTCGGTAATTCGGACTTCTTTACCGGCGCTTTTCCTGCCGAATACGGCAACGCGCTTTCGGGTGTGTTCGATATGAATTTGCGCAACGGGAACAACCGCAAGCGGGAACACACGTTCCAGTTCGGCGCCATCGGCATTGATTTCGCTTCTGAAGGGCCATTCGGCGGGAAAAGTAGCGCTTCCTATCTTTTCAACTACCGGTATTCGACGTTGGCTTTGTTGTCTTCCATATTACCTGAAAATGCCGGAGCCGTCCGTTATCAGGACGTTTCCTTTAAACTGAATTTTCCTGCCCGGCGGGCCGGCGTTTTTTCCGTCTGGGGAATAGGCCTTATCGACCGTTCGGGGCAAAAAGCAACGACCGACAGCCTGCAATGGTTTCATTCTCAGGATAAAGACGAAATGGACATCAAGCAATATATGGGCGCATTCGGCGTAAATCATAAAATAACGTTCAAAAACGGCGCTTACCTGAAAACGTCGCTTGCCGCTACGGTCAGCAGCTTGGATTTCCGCACCGACAGGTTGGATGAAAACCTCCTGTTGAAGCCCCGGAATAACATCATCAACACACATTGGAATTTCGTCCTTTCATCTTCCCTGAACCGGAAATTCAGCGCCCGCCATACCAATAAAACAGGCGTCAGGATAACCGGCCTGCACGCCATCGCCGACGAATCCGGTTTCAGCGCTTTGCTTTCCGCCTATACCCAGTCTTCTTTCAATCTTTCGGAGGTATGGACGCTCAACCTTGGGGTGAGCGCCCAATTATTCTGTTTGAATAACCGCTACGCCGTAGAACCCCGCGGCGGATTGCGTTGGAAGTTCAAACCGAATCATTCCATCGGGCTTACTTACGGCTTGCACAGCCGTTTAGAGATGCTTCACTACTATTTCACAAAGTCGGCAACGGGAGAATTGATAAACAAAAACCTTGATTTCACACGTGCTCACCACCTCGTCGCATCTTACGATTGGACGATCTCAGACGATAATCACCTGCGGATAGAACCTTATGTCCAACAACTCTTTAGCGTACCTGTCACCCCGGATGGTTCGTTCTCTTTCATCAACCTGCAACGCGATTGGTTTATTACCGACCGGTTGGAAAATACCGGAAAGGGCTTCAATTATGGCATCGACGTCACGTTCGAGAAATTCATGTCGCAAGGCTACTACTATATGTTTACGGCCTCACTGTTTGATTCGCGTTACAAGGCGGGGGACGGGGTTTGGCGCAACACGCGCTACAACCGCAACTATGTACTCAACTTCCTGACCGGCAAGGAATGGTTGTTGGGACGTAACCGGCAAAACATCTTCAATGCCGGTATCCGCTTGTCTTATCAGGGCGGCGACAGGTATTCTCCGGTCGATTGGACGGCTTCGC
>JAISQD010000101.1 GCA_031274415.1 Tannerellaceae bacterium
AAGACGGGACTCAAACCCGCGACCCTCAGCTTGGAAGGCTAATGCTCTATCGACTGAGCTACTTCCGCATGTCAATTGCTTTTTGTGGGCAGTGATGGATTCGAACCACCGAAGGCGTAAGCCAGCTGAGTTACAGTCAGCCCCATTTGGCCACTCTGGTAACTGCCCTTGCAATTTTCGACTGCAAAAGTAGGATTAATTTTGTAACCCGCAAAAATAATCAACCGAATAGTGCAGTTTAAAGAGTTAAAAGCATTACCTATCATAGATTGGCTACTACAAGAAGAATAGTAACGCGCCGGACAGGGTGGCTATACGTTGAATGTACCGGGCTTTCCGATATCGACGAGGTGCAGGTTTTCAGGCAGGTATGCCCGGATATCGGCTTTTGCGCAGATAGCGAGGTAAAACTGTATGATGGAGAATTTGCCCGTCCATTCTTCCATCCGGTCGATGATACGCGGAGAGAGGACATGGATGCCTCCGAACGCATATTCGTTGTACTGCTGGGGGTTGAAGTCCGGATAGTACGATTTTATTTCGTTCGTTTCCCTGTTGCGCCAGCCGCATAGCTGGTTTGCACTGTTAAACAACAAATAGCGCGACGTATCCCGCCGGCTTACAAGCAAGGTGGCCAACGGTTTTGTCTCCATGTGGCGGGTGTATAAAGCGTTCAGGTCGGCATTGGAAATGATGTCTACGTTATGAAGCAGGAAAGGCTCGTCGCCTTGCAGGAAGCGGGCGGCATGTTTGATCGCCCCGCCTGTATCGAGTAAATAATCACGCTCGTCCGAGATATGGATTTTCAGGCCAAACTGATCATGCGCATCGAGAAAGTCGATGATCTGTTGTCCGTGGTGATGGATATTGATGATGATCTCGCAGAAACCTGCCGCTTTCAGCTTCAGGATCAGGTGTTCCAACATCGGTTTTCCGTTCACCGGAAGAAGCGCCTTGGGGGTATGGTCGGTCAACGGCTTGAGGCGCGTACCCAAACCGGCTGCAAATATCATGGCTTTCATCTGCTATTTCATCTTAAAGTGTTGTTCCATATTCTGTTCTCTGTGGGTCAGGTGAATGTTGACCCCGAATGTGGCGTGCAGATGCTCAGCCAGTTTCTGCGCCGAATAGACCGAGCGGTGTTGCCCGCCGGTACACCCGAAACAGACCATCAGATGAGCGAATCCCCTGTCTAAATAGCGCTTCACTGAAGCATCGACGATGGAGTAAATATGGTCGAGAAAACGGGTGATCTCCCCCTCTTTTTCCAGGAATTGCACCACCGGCTCGTCCAATCCGGTAAAGCGGCTGTAGCGTTCATATTTACCGGGGTTGTTAATTGCCCGGCAATCGAAGACGAAGCCCCCGCCATTCCCCGTCGGGTCGTGGGGAATCCCTTTCTTATAGGCAAAACTGACAATCCTGACCTCCAGCGTTCGTTGCCGGATATCGTCCGAAAACTGTTTCAGGCCGGCCAGTTCGTGCAACACGGCGCACAGGTAGGGATATTCCGTATAGCCGTCGTCCAACAACCGGCGTAAGTTGTTGATGGCAAAGGGGACGCTTTGTATAAAGTGGGGTTTCTTTTCAAAATATCCCCGGAAACCATACGCCCCCAGTACCTGTAATGTCCGGAAAAGCGTAAAATGACGTAACTGACTGACAAACTCTGTTTTATCTACCGGCATATAGCCGCTCAACGCCTGCATGTATTCGTCCAGCAGTTGCGCACGCAAATCGTCGGGGAAGTTCGCTTTGGCCTGCCACAGGAAAGAGGCTACATCGTAATAAAGGGGCCCTTTCCGGCCTCCCTGAAAGTCGATAAACCAAGGCTCATCCTCTTTTATCATGACATTGCGTGACTGGAAATCCCTGTACAGGAACGTGTCCGGCTGATTCTGCAACAAGAGGTCGCTCATCTTTTGGAAATCATCTTCAAGCCTGTCTTCCAGAAACTCCAATCCTGTTGCTTTGAGGAAGCAGTATTTAAAATAATTCAAGTCCCATAAGACCGAACGCCGGTTAAATTCGGCCTGTGGATAACATTGGGAGAAATCAAGCCCCTCAGCGCCTTTGACCTGCAAAGAGGGGAGAAGCCTGATCGTTTTATGCAGCAACCGGCGCTCCTCTTCATCATAAACGCCACTTTTGCGCCCTTTTTCAATCGCGTCGAAAAGCGACCGGTCTCCCAGATCTTCCTGCAGGTAAAACGCCTGGTCGTCCGAATGGGCATAGACCTTTGGGACGGGCAATCCCTTCTCGCCGAAGTGGGCGGCCAGATAAAGGAAACTCCTGTTTTCATCCCGCGACAGGCCGTTTACACCGATCAGGGTCTCCCCGCCTGTCAACCGGAAATAGCGCCGGTTGGATCCCGATGAGGGCAACTCCACGATCCCTGTTGCACGCCGGCCTGTATGGGAATAGTAAAGCTTTTGTAATTCGTCAGTTATCATATCTCGTCAAATTATACTGCGAAGGTATGGTTTAACGGACAATTGACAATAGAGTGATGAAAATTAAAATAAAGATTTCTACCTTTGTCCCTGTTTAACAACAGATCACAAATGAAAGGAAAGATTGATTTTCACCCAAAGGCGCTCACGGTATTGAAAGACTATTCCCGTGAACGGTTTATTAGCGACCTGATGGCCGGTATTATTGTAGGTATTGTCGCACTGCCGCTTGCCATCGCTTTTGGGATCGCCTCGGGGGTTAGTCCCGAAAAGGGCTTGATTACGGCGATTATCGGCGGGTTTATCGTGTCATTTATGGGGGGGAGCCATGTGCAGATCGGCGGCCCGACGGGGGCTTTTATTGTGATTGTATACGGGATTATCCAGAACTTCGGGATAGAGGGGTTGGCCATTGCCACGGTGATGGCCGGTATTATGTTGGTCATCATGGGGATGCTCCGGTTGGGGGCGGTGATCAAATTTATTCCCTATCCTATTGTTGTGGGCTTTACCAGCGGGATTGCCCTTACGATCTTTACGACACAAATGAAAGATCTGTTCGGGCTTACGATCGAAAAAGTACCGGCGGATTTTATCTCGAAATGGATGGCCTATTTTGCCGGCTTTCACACGATGAACTTCTGGCCGCTGTTGATCGGGTTATCCAGCATTGGCATGATCCTTTTTATGCCCAGGTTGTCGAAAAAGATCCCCGGTTCGCTGGCCGCCATTATCCTGATGACGATTTTGGTCTATGTCATGCGCCAATACTTAGACATTGACTCCATCGAAACGATTGGCGACCGCTTTACCATTAACGCCTCCCTGCCACAGCCGACACCCATCACGTTCAACATGGAAACCATCAACCGGCTATTGCCTTCCGCCTTTACGATCGCTATGTTGGGAGCGATCGAATCGCTGCTTTCCGCAACGGTGGCCGACGGCGTAACGGGTGACAGACACCACTCGAATACCGAACTGATCGCGCAGGGAGCAGCCAATATCGTCGTCCCCATTTTTGGCGGTATTCCCGTGACCGGAGCCATTGCCCGTACCATGACCAATATCAATAACGGCGGACGCACACCGGTAGCCGGTATCATCCATGCCATCGTCCTGTTGCTGATCCTGCTTTTCCTGGGGCCGCTGACCAAACATATCCCGATGGCCTGCTTAGCCGGCGTACTGATTATTGTCTCCTATAATATGAGCGAATGGCGCACATTCCGCTCTTTACTGAAAAACCCAAAAAGCGATATCTCCGTCTTGTTGGTGACGTTCTTCCTGACGGTCATTTTCGACCTGACAATAGCGATCGAAATCGGGTTGCTGATCGCCATGTTCCTGTTCATGCGACGTGTGACGGAGACAACGCGCGTATCGGTTGTCCGCGACGTCATCGACCTGTCCAACGAAAGCGAGACTCAACCGGCAGAAGAAAAGCTCATCCTCCCCGACAAGGTGGAAGTATACGAAATCGACGGCCCTTTCTTTTTTGGTATTGCCAACAAGTTCGACGGCGTGATGCAGACACTGGGCGACAAACCCAAAGTCCGCATTATCCGTATGCGTAAAGTCCCTTTTATGGACTCTACCGGACTGCACAACCTGGAGAGCCTGCTGCGCCTTTCCCAATCCGAAAACATCCACCTCATCCTCTCGGGAGTCAACCACGAGGTACGCCATGTACTGTCCAAATCAGGTTTTGACCATAAGATCGGCGCAGAAAACATATGCAGCAACATAAACGAAGCGCTTTCCGCCGCAAAAAAAATCGTCGGGAAATAGTACGGAACTCCCCAGGTTTTGTCCGAAGTTACCAAAATTTACCCGAAGGATATCCCCATCCGTTTTCCCTGTATGACCAAGTCATGTCCGGGCGTTACCGTCCGGAGCTTTCCGGCTACTTCCGAGAGTGGGATAGCATCGACCCTGTCCCCTTTTATGCATACCATACATCCGAACTCTCCGCGGGCAATCAGTTCGGTCGCATGACCTCCCAGACGGGTAGCCAGATTGCGGTCGAACGGCGAGGGATTCCCTCCGCGCTGGGTATAGCCCAACACTGTTTCACGCGTTTCCAGGCCGGTGGCCTGTTCGATGGCTTGTGTAAAAAAGTCTGCCGGACGTTTCTTGTCAACGGTCTTTACCCCTTCCGCCACGACGACGATAGAATAGGGTTTCCCTCTCCGGGAGCGGTTGACTATATCGGTATTTATCCTGTTCAGGTCGTATCCCAATTCCGGTAGCAATATCACATCCGCACCCCCTGCCATGCCGGCGTACAGGGCGATCCATCCGGCATGATGTCCCATCACTTCAACCACCATCACCCGTTTGTGCGAGCTGGCCGTCGAATGGAGGCGGTCGATCGCTTCGGTAGCGATGTTTACCGCCGTATCAAACCCAAAGGTGATATCCGTCCCCCAAACGTCATTGTCAATCGTTTTCGGCACTCCCACAATATTGAGTCCCAATTCGGACAGTATATGGGCCGTTTTTTGCGTGCCGTTCCCCCCGATGCACACAATACAGTCCAATCCCATATGATGGTATTGCCGCTTGATGGCGGACGAATGTTCGCCGTCGCCGGATATGAGGAGTTTGCGGAACGCTTTCTCCCTCGACGTCCCCAGTATTGTCCCCCCCAGATTAAGGATTCCCGACAGGCTTCGTTCGTCAAGTACCTGGATATCTTTTTTCAGGATCCCTGAAAACCCGCTGTGAATCCCTATCACTTCCATATTGTAATGCATGATAGCTGTCTTGCCTACACCCCTGATCGTCGCGTTAATACCGGGACAATCACCGCCAGAAGAAAGAATACCGATTTTCATAATAACGTTAATTATATACCGGCAAAGATAAAAATAACGAAGAGAATGGCTACATTTGCGATCATTTCATTTATAAGAGCATGGATATTTTAACAAAAGGACTGTCGCAACTATTTGTTTCCCGGCAAAGGAATATTGACATGTTTGCACAACAAACGGATACGATCCAGCGCAAACAACTGAATGCCCTTTTAATGAAAGCGCGCAATACGGAATGGGGACAGAAGTATGAGTTCAGGACGATCCGGTCGTATGAAGACTTTTGCGGGCGGCTGCCTTTGCAAACATATGATGATATAAAACCTTACGTTTTCAGGATGATCAATGGCGAGAAGAACGTGCTCTGGCCGTCGGTCGTCAAATGGTACGCCAAGAGCAGCGGTACGACGAACGACAGGAGCAAATTCCTGCCGATTACCCCCGAAATATTAAAAGGATGTCAGTATAAAGGCGGTTTCGATTGTGTGGCGATCTATCTGCGCAACAATCCGGAGAGCTGTTTCTTCTCCCGCAAGGGGCTGATACTGGGAGGCAACCATAGCCCCTCGCCACTGAACAAGCGTTCCCATTACGGGGATCTCTCCGCCGTTCTGATACAAAACCTCAACCCGTTGGTCAACCTTGTGCGCGTGCCCAAAAAGCGTATTATCCTGATGGACGAATGGGAAAGCAAGATACAAGCCATCGTCGAAAGCACCCACAGCAAAGACGTCAACAGCCTGTCCGGAATCCCCTCGTGGATGCTGACGCTCATCAAAGCCATCCTCCAAAAGACCGGACGGCAATACCTCACGGACGTATGGCCCAACCTGGAGGTCTATTTCCACGGAGGCGTCAGCTTCGAACCCTACCGCGACCAGTTTAAGCACCTCATCCCCTCCGGCAAAATGCACTATATGGAGACCTACAACGCCTCCGAAGGATTCTTCGGCATACAGGACGACCCCTCCGACCACTCCATGCTGCTGATGCCCGACTACGGCATCTTCTACGAATTTATCCCCCTGACCGGAATTGATTCCGACAATCCCCCCGTAGTCTCGTGGGAAGAGGTGGAGACGGGACGCAACTACGCCCTTGTGATTACCACCTGCGGAGGATTGTGGCGCTATGTCCTTGGCGACACTATACGCTTTACGTCGGTCTTCCCCCACAA
>JAISQD010000190.1 GCA_031274415.1 Tannerellaceae bacterium
TGCAATTCCAGGTATACCACATTTTCAAGAATATGTCCCCGTTCCGTTGTTTTTTCCCTACCCACCAGAATATTGAGCAATCCTATATCTACAAGATAATATTTTTCCTGTGTGGCAAGTTGTTTTTTGCCTTTTATATCAAAACGACTTACCCGATAAAACAAAAAACATCCCACAAGATAATCCAAAAACTTTTCAACAGTTGTATGATGAACCGATTGATAGTCTGATTTTAATGCTTTTGAGATACTATGCGGCGACATTCGACTGCCGATGTTTGCCGCCACATATTTGGTAATATTGGCAAAAGCCCTTTTTTCGTGTATCGCATGTCGCTGTATGACATCTTTTTCTATCACGGTGTCGTAAACCGAATGGAGGTATTCAAACACTTTGTCGTAACCATCAGTCCGTAACTCAACTCCTTTAGGTAAAGACGTTTCGTTCACATAGTCGAAGAAAAGCGCCTCGTAATTCAAGTATCTATTTGATGTATCTATTTCTCTAAATTCGAGGTATTCGGAGAAAGAGAAAGGCAATATGGATATTTCTATATACCTACCGCTTAGCAAAGTGGCTATTTCGCTCGACAATAGATTCGCATTTGATCCGGTGATGTAAACATCAACATTCGCCGTCGCAAACAGTCCGTCAACCAATTTTTCGAATTTGTCAATGTTCTGAATTTCATCAAGAAAAACATAATTCATGGTGTCACTTTGAAGTTTCTCCTTGATCTCAAAATAAAGGACATCCCACGTTTTTCCGAGGTAATTTTCGGGCAATTCAAGATTGTAAAATTGGATCTGCAAAGGCGTTACACCATCTTCCAATAAGTAACTACCGAACAGTTCCAACAGTGTGGATTTGCCCGACCGCCGCAACCCCGTTACGACTTTGATCATCCCTTTGTCCTTATATGACAGAAGTTTACCAATATATTCTTTGCGTTCTATTATTTTCTTCATGCTGTAAAGATAGCAAAACTATCAAAACTTGCAAAATTTGCAAGTTTTGATAGTTTTGCTTTTTCTCCTGTTTTTACTTGGTATCCCATGCTTTCTTTATTTGTTTTATTTTTGCCTATTAAAACGACACAGCCGATGTTTCTTATATCGAACTCACGACAGTACCTAAGCTATTCCGTTCACTATTCGACCGCTTTTGACATGCACCCACCAGTGAATAGTGAAATAAAAATGTTACCTTTGCAGTCCAAACTGGTAGATCATGAGTGACCAACGTTACAATCTTCGTGGCGTGTCAGCCTCAAAAGAGGATGTTCATCGCGCTATAAAGCATATTGATAAAGGGCTGTTTCCGAAAGCATTTTGTAAAATCATACCGGATGTTTTGGGTAATGATCCCGCTTATTGTAATATTATGCATGCGGATGGGGCGGGGACGAAATCCTCCCTCGCTTATATGTATTGGAAAGAGACGGGAGATATTTCCGTCTGGAAAGGCATTGCCCAGGATGCATTGATTATGAATATTGATGACCTGCTGTGCGTCGGCGCGACAGACAATATCCTTGTCTCGTCGACGATCGGGAGGAATAAGCTGTTGATACCGGGAGAGGTGATCTCCGCTATTATCAATGGGACGGAAGAACTGCTTGCCGAACTGCGGGAGATGGGGATCGGCTGCTATGCTACGGGCGGAGAGACGGCCGATGTGGGCGATCTGGTACGCACGATTATTGTGGACAGCACGGTCACATGCCGGATGAAGCGGTCGGACGTCATTGATAATGGCCATATCTGCGGCGGCGATGTGATTGTGGGGATGGCCTCTTACGGTCAGGCGGATTATGAAACGTGTTACAATGGAGGGATGGGCAGTAACGGGCTTACTTCCGCCCGCCATGATGTCTTTGCCCATTACCTGGCGGCGAAATATCCCGAAAGTTACGATGCGGCGCTGCCCGGCGAGCTGGTCTATTCAGGCCGCCTGACGCTGACCGACCGGATAGAAGAGCTTGGCGTCGATGCCGGGAAACTGGTGTTGTCTCCCACCCGGACATACGCGCCGGTGATCAAAGCGGTACTCGACAGGTGC
Source organism: Tannerellaceae bacterium (assembly GCA_031274415.1). Taxonomy (GTDB): domain Bacteria; phylum Bacteroidota; class Bacteroidia; order Bacteroidales; family Tannerellaceae; genus DFXE01. Next base: position 2,062 of record JAISQD010000190.1, read on the forward strand.
CGGCCGGCTATCCATGGGATGGTACACTGTTCGGGAGGCGCACAAACGAAAGTCATGCATTTTGTGGAGAATAAGCGGGTCGTCAAGCATAATCTGTTCCCCATACCTCCTCTTTTCCGTATGATTCAGGAACAAAGCGGGACGTCGTGGAGCGAAATGTATAAGGTGTTTAATATGGGACACCGGATGGAGGTCTATGTATCCCCCGGCCATGCGGATGAGGTGATCGGGATCAGCCGGAGTTTCGGTATAGAGGCCCGGATTGTCGGCTTTGTTGAAGAGGCCGCAGGGAATGAGTTGATTATTGAAAGCGAAAAAGGGCGTTTTATTTATTGAAATAGATGGCTGAAAGCAATTTGTTAAGTCGATTGGACGGGCTGGCAAGCCGTTTCGAAGAGATTGGTACGTTGATAACCGATCCGGAGGTGATTACCGATATGAAACGGTTTGTCCGGTTGAACAAGGAATACAGGGATTTGGAGAAGATTGTCGTTGCCGGCGCCGAGTACAAGAAGGTATTGGACGGGGTAAGGGAGGCTAAGGAATTGTTGGAGACGGAGCAAGAGACGGAGATGCGGGAGATGGCACGCGAAGAGATGGAAAGCTGCCAGGCGCGTATTCCCGAATGGGAAGAAAAGATAAAACTGCTATTGGCTCCGGCCGATCCACAGGATGAGAAGAATGCGATTGTCGAGATACGGGGCGGAACAGGCGGCGACGAAGCGGCTATTTTTGCCGGCGATTTGTACCGCATGTATGTCAAATACTGTGAGGGCAAGAGTTGGAAGGTCGAACTGACCAGTTATACGGAAGGTACGTCCGGCGGATATAAAGAGATCATTTTTACGGTAAGCGGCGAAGGGGTATATGGCATATTGAAATATGAATCGGGCGTGCATCGCGTACAGCGGATTCCCCAAACGGAGACACAGGGGCGCGTCCATACTTCCGCCGCGACGGTGGCCGTACTCCCCGAAGCGGAAGAATTTGATGTGGAGATCAAGGAACAGGACATACGTACCGATACCTTTTGCGCTTCCGGACATGGCGGCCAATCGGTCAATACGACCTATTCGGCGATTCGCCTGGTACACATCCCGACAGGTATTACGGTACAATGCCAGGATGAAAAGTCACAATTGAAGAACAGGGCGAAAGCGCTGGTTGAGCTGAGAAGCCGTATCTATAATATGGAATACCAGAAATACCTGGATGAGCTATCTTCCAGACGCAAGACAATGGTCTCTTCCGGCGACCGTTCGGCCAAGATCCGTACCTATAATTATCCGCAGGGGCGCGTCACCGACCACCGCATCAATTATACGATGTATAATCTTTCCGCTTTTATGGATGGTGATATTCAGGATTGTATCGATCACCTGATTATTGCCGAGAATACCGAGCGGTTGAAAGAATCCGAGCTATAAATATAATAAGGTGAATGAAATGACTAAAGAGCAGCTTTTTGAGCATATAAAAAGGAAACAGTCCTTCCTTTGTGTCGGATTGGATACGGATATAAAGAAGATCCCCCAACACCTGTTGACGGAAGACGATCCGCTATTTGCCTTCAATAAGGCGATCATCGACGCGACCGCTGCTTACTGCGTCGCATACAAGCCGAATCTTGCTTTTTATGAAAGTCTGGGAGTAGAAGGGATGGCCTCTTTCGAGAAGACAGTCGCATACCTTCGTGAGCATTATGCCGACCAGTTTATTATTGCGGATGCCAAGCGCGGCGATATCGGTAATACGTCCGGGATGTATGCCCGTTCTTTTTTCGACCATATACAGGTGGATGCCGTTACGGTTGCTCCCTATATGGGTGAAGACAGCGTAAAACCGTTTCTTGTTTATCCCGGAAGTTGGGTGATCCTGCTGGCGTTGACGTCAAACAGGGGGTCTCAGGATTTCCAGATGACGGAGCTGGCAGATGGCGACCGTCTGTTTGAAAAGGTGTTGAAGAGGTCGCGGGAGTGGGCGACCGATGAACAGATCATGTATGTCATCGGCGCGACACAGGGTAAACTGTTTCTTGATGTGCGTAAACATGTGCCGGATCATTTTTTGCTGGTACCGGGTGTCGGGGCGCAGGGAGGCAGTTTGCAGGAGGTTGTCCGATATGGGATGAATGACCGGTGCGGGTTGTTGGTGAACTCCTCCCGTGCGATTATTTATGCGGATAGCAGTCGTGATTTTGCACGGGCAGCGGGAAATGAAGCCTATGTTATACAACAGGAAATGGCGGATTGTCTACAAGATAGAGGAATTATTCTTTCCAAGTCGTAGTAGAATCAATATTTTTTACCAACTTTGCAGATTGTACAGTAATACACAAGCAATATAAATATATCTGATTATTTACAACAAATTAATAATGGGTAATGGAGTTTTCTGCTCAACAAATAGCTGATCTTTTGAATGGGACAGTCGAGGGTAACCCTGATGTAAAAATAAGCGCTTTCGCTAAGATAGAAGAGGGTAAACCTGAAGCCTTGTCTTTTCTGGCCAACCTCAAGTACGAACATCATCTTTATACGACCGAAGCAGGAGTTGTTTTGGTGAATCATGATTTTGTCCCTTCCGCTCCGGTAAGGACGACGCTGATACGGGTCGCTAATGCCTATGCCGCGTTGGCTGTTTTGCTGGATTTGTCGGATCAGTCGAAGAAAAAGAAGACCGGCATAGATTCCACCGCATTTATTCATTCGTCCGTTTCGATGGGTGGGGATTGCTATGTGGGGAATTTTGCCTATATCGGTGAGAATGTGAAAATAGGGGATAACTGTAACGTGTATCCCCATGCCTATATCGGTGAGAATGTAACGATTGGGAATAATTGTATTCTTTATCCCCATACGACAATATACGAGGGGTGCGTGATCGGGAATAACTGTATTCTGCACGCCGGTTCGGTCGTTGGCTCGGACGGGTTTGGCTTTGCTCCCGAAGAAGGCCATTACAAAAAGATACCCCAGCTGGGTAATGTCGTGTTGGAAGACGATGTGGAAATCGGCGCGAATACGACGATTGACCGGGCGGTCATGGATTCTACCATTATCCGTAAAGGGGTCAAGTTGGATAACCTGGTTCAGATCGCCCATAATGTGGAAGTGGGTGAGTGCACGGTTATGGCGGCTCAGACGGGTATCTCCGGTTCGGTGAAGATTGGCGCGCACTGCCGGTTTGGCGGGCAAGCGGGACTGGCCGGTCATATACGGGTAGGAAACAGGGTGTCTGTCGGTGCGCAATCGGGTATTATGAACGATGTGAAAGAGGGGCGTACCGTATTGGGCGCTCCGGCCATTGACGCGAAAGCGTTTATGCGTTCGAGCGTTATTTTCAATCGCCTGCCGGACATGTACCGTACAATAGGACAGTTACAGCGTGAAATAGAACAGTTAAAAGAAAAGATTAACAACTAATACGTAGATGTATGCTCAAACAAAAGACACTTGCAACAAGTTTCTCTTTACAAGGCAAAGGTTTACATACCGGATTAAGTATCAGCATAACATTTAATCCGGCTCCGGATAACCATGGATATAAGATCAAGCGCGTTGATCTGGAAGGACAACCTGTCATCGAAGCGTTGGCGGAAAATGTGGGGTGTACCCAAAGGGGCACTGTGATATCCAAAAATGGAGTACAGGTCAGTACTATTGAGCATGCCATGGCTGCGTTATATGCTTTTGAGATTGACAACTGCCTGATTGAAGTCGATGCGCCCGAATTTCCTATTCTTGACGGGAGTTCGCGTTTCTTTGTCGAAGAGATCCTGAAAGCGGGTATCGTAGAACAGGAAGCGATAAAAGATTTTTATATTGTCAAACAGAAAATCGAAGTAAAAGACGATGAGACAGGCTCTTCATTAATTATCCTCCCGGACGATAAGTTCAGTATTAATGTCCTGATTTCGTTTAACTCGCCGGTTCTTTCCAATCAATATGCCACGTTAAACGATTTAAGCGGATTCACCGATGAAGTGTCGGCCTCGCGTACGTTTGTCTTTGTTCGCGAGATAGAGGCGCTATTGAATAATAACCTGATAAAAGGCGGCGACCTGGATAATGCTATTGTTATTTATGATCAGGAAATGCCTCAGGAGTCGTTGAAAAAGTTGGCGGAAGAGCTTAATATCCCGTATAAGGATATCCGGTCGTTAGGGTATATCAACAATAAACCGTTAGTATTCGACAACGAGCCGGCGCGTCATAAACTGATTGATGTGATTGGCGATATCGCGTTGATCGGCAAACCGATCCGCGGCCGTATTATTGCGACCCGCCCGGGACATAAGATCAATAACCAGTTGGCGCGTATGATCCGGAAAGATATCAAACTGAACGAGATACAGGCGCCTGTTTATGATCCGAATGCTGTTCCGGTGATGGATGTCTACCGGATTAAGGAGCTTTTGCCTCATCGCTATCCTTTCCTGTTGGTTGACAAGATTATTGAATTGAACGGGAATTACATTGTCGGGATTAAGAATATTACGGTGAACGAACCCTTTTTTCAGGGACACTTCCCGCAGGAACCGGTTATGCCGGGTGTGTTACTCGTGGAAGCGATGGCGCAGACCGGGGGATTATTGGTTTTAAATTCTGTGGATGAGCCGGAACGTTATTCGACCTACTTTATGAAGATTGATAATGTGAAGTTCCGCCAAAAGGTCGTTCCCGGCGATACCCTGATTTTACGTTTGGAACTGTTGTCTCCTATACGCAGAGGCATCTCTTCGATGAAAGGACATGTTTTTGTCGGAGAGAAATTAGTTGCCGAAGCAGAATTTATGGCACAAATTATTAAAAACAAATAATCAAATAAGACTATGAGTCACTCTCCTCTATCTGTCGTTCATCCTGAAGCGCAAATAGGCCAAAATGTCACCATCGGGGCGTTTGTCGTGATCGAAAAGGATGTTGTCATAGGCGACAACTGCCGTATATACCCACACGTGACGATTCTGGACGGTGCGCGTATCGGAAACAATTGTAATATTTTCCCTGGAGCGGTCATCGCCGGTATACCACAAGATTTAAAATTTGCCGGAGAGAGGACGACGGCAGAAATCGGGGATCATACAACGATCCGTGAATGTGTGACGGTAAATCGCGGAACGGCGTCGAAAGGGAAAACGGTCATTGGCCGCCATTGCCTGATTATGGCCTATTCCCATGTCGCGCACGATTGCGTATTGAACGACTATATTATACTGGGCAATGCCACGCAACTGGCCGGTGAGGTCGAAATAGATGATTACGCGACCATCAGCGGAGGGAGCTTAGTGCATCAGTTTACCCGCATATCCAAACATGTGATGGTACAGGGCGGGTCTCGTGTCGGGAAGGATATTCCGCCCTATACATTGATCGGCCGGGACCCCATCGTATATTGTGGGATTAACATTGTCGGGCTGCGCCGCCGGGGGTTCACCAACGAACAGGTGTTTCTTATCCAGGATATCTACCGTACGCTGTATACCCGCGGCTTAAACAATACGAATGCCATAAAATGCATAGAGACCGAATATGAATCCAGCGAGGAAAGGGATTTGATTCTGAACTTTATCAAGTCCTCAAACCGTGGAATAGTCAGGGGTTCGATTGATGAATAAACAGCGCCGGTAACACGATATTATTTTTGAACCAATAAACATAGATGTTATGATCTTTAGATTTCTTATCTTATCAGATGAAGCGACTGATTTCGTCCGTGAAATCAAAATCGACGCAGAGGCTTCTTTTCTTGATCTGCACAACGCTATTCTTGATTCTGTAGAATATGCAAAGGATCAGATGAGTTCATTCTTTATTTGTGATGATGATTGGAGCAAGAAAATTGAAATCACATTGGTGGATATGGGCTCGTCTTCTGAAGAAGACAATTACATTATGGAAGATACACGGTTGGAAGAATTGCTGGAAGATGAAGGGCAGAAGCTACTTTATGTTTTCGACTATTTAACGGAACGCGCCTTTTTTATGGAACTTCGTGAAATCATTCCCGGGAAAAACCTGGATAAACCGGTGTTAGGCAGGACAGGGGGATTGCCGCCGCCACAAGTGATCGACTTTGAGGAAATGAATCAGAAAAATGCGTTGACGGATCTTTTCAGCGAGGATTTCTATGGTGATTCGGAATATGATATTGACGAACTGGATAAAGATGGTTTTGAAGGACTTGACGAAGTGAATGGCAGCTCTTTCGAAGAAGACAATTTCTGAAAAAACCCTTATTATACTACTTGGGCCGACGGGTGTTGGGAAAACGGAACTCAGTTTGCGGATCGCAGAATACCTGGGTTCTCCCATTATCTCTTCCGACTCCCGTCAGATTTATAAACACCTTCCTGTCGGTACGGCAGCTCCGACGCCTGAACAAATGGAGCGGGTGAAACATTATATGGTCGGTACGCTCGGGCTTACCGATTATTATAGTGCAAGCAATTTTGAAACAGATGTGATGGCGCTTTTGCAGGAACTGCATCAAACGATCCCGGCCGTTGTTATGACGGGCGGTTCGATGATGTATATCGACGCCATCTGCAAAGGGATTGATGACATCCCTACTATTACGCCGGACATACGAAACGCCATTTATTCCCAATTCGAACGTGAGGGGCTTGCGCCTCTCTTACAGGAGCTGGAGAGGCTGGATCCCATTCATTATGACGAGGTGGACAGGATGAATTACAAACGGGTGATTCATGCTGTTGAGGTTTGCCGCATGACGGGTAAACCGTATTCTTCCTTCCGGACAAACAGCCGGAAAGAACGTCCGTTTAAGATCATTAAAATCGGGCTTACACGGGAACGGGAAGAGCTGTATGACCGTATAAACCGGCGTGTCGACCGGATGATGGAGAGCGGTTTGCTGGATGAAGCGCGTAGCGTATATCCTTTTAAACAGGTGAACGCCCTGAATACGGTAGGATATAAAGAATTGTTTCGCTATCTGGACGGTGACTGGACGTTGGAAACGGCTGTTGAAAAGATGAAACGCAACTCGCGCGTATATGCCCGTAAACAGATGACATGGTTTAAGCGGGATCATGAGATTACATGGTTTCATCCCGGAATGGAAGCGGAAATTATAGAGCATATACATGTGCGCTTGTGACGACGGAAAACGGAAATAATTGATTACTTTTACGCCGAAAAGGTTTTGTTATGGATCATAAAATCATATTCCCTGCCGAATGGTATCCGCAAAGCGCAGTCCAGTTAACCTGGCCGCATGAAGAAACGGATTGGAAACCTGTATTGGACGAGGTTATCCCTTGCTTTGTCGCTATTGCGGAAGAGATTGTGAAAAGGGAAAAGCTGTTGATCGTTTGTCAGGATGCCGCAGAGGTGCGGCGCCAGTTGGGCGATGTGGACGACAGCCGTATCCTTTTCCGCGAGATGGAGACAAACGATACATGGGCGCGGGATCATGGCGCTATCGGCGTGTTTGAAGATGGCGTTCGTGTGCTGTATGACTTTGTTTTTAACGGATGGGGGATGAAATTCCCTGCCAATCATGACAACCTGATTACCCGTAAACTGATTCGTTCAAACACGTTCGCCGGCGATGTTTACCCTGCCAATATGCAGCCTTTTGTGTTGGAGGGCGGAAGTCTGGAATCAGACGGGAAAGGGACATTGCTCTCTACCGTAGAATGCCTGGCTTCTGTGAACCGGAATGAATATCTGGGAAAGGAGCAGTTGGAATACCACCTGAAGGAGATATTCGGGCTTACACGTATCTTGTGGCTGGAAAACGGCTATCTGGCAGGAGACGATACCGATAGCCATATTGATACATTAGCCCGTTTCTGCGACGAAGGGACTATTGCCTATGTGCAGTGTACGGACAAGGCGGACGAACATTACGGGGAGTTGGCGGAAATGGAAAAGGAGCTTAAAGCATTCAAACGGGAAGATGGAACGCCTTACCGCCTGGTTCCTTTGCCTATGGCCGACAGGGTAGAACGGGGAGGGGAACGGTTACCTGCGACGTATGCCAATTTCCTGATCATAAACGGAGCGGTCTTGCTGCCGTTTTACGGCTCGCCCAAGGACGAGGTGGCCAGAAAAACGTTGAAAGAGGTCTTCCCCGGTCGCGACGTGATCGGCATCAATTGCCTGCCGTTAATCAAACAACATGGCTCGCTCCATTGTGTGACCATGCAGTATCCGGAAGGATTCATCGAATGACTTATCGAATAGCGTATGAAAATAGGATTGATTCAACAAACAGGTAGCCATGATCTCCCGGCTACGATCGACAGGCTGAAAGCCGGGATTACCCGTTGCGCCGCGCAAGGAGCTGAACTTGTTGTGTTACAGGAATTACATAACGGACTGTATTTCTGCCAGACGGAAGATACGGGATGCTTTGATTGGGCGGAACCGGTACCCGGCCCTTCTACGGAACAGTTCGGCGCATTGGCCGGCGAGTTAAAGGTTGTGTTGATTCTCTCCCTTTTTGAGAAACGCGCTCCCGGATTGTATCACAATACGGCGGTAGTCATCGAAAAGGACGGTTCCATTGCCGGCCGGTACCGTAAGATGCATATCCCTGATGATCCGGCTTATTACGAGAAGTTCTATTTTACACCCGGTGATCTGGGTTTTGAGCCGGTGCACACGTCTGTAGGACGGTTGGGCGTATTGGTGTGCTGGGATCAGTGGTATCCCGAAGCAGCCCGTTTGATGGCTATGCGCGGAGCGGAACTATTGATTTATCCGACAGCGATCGGATGGGAAAGCAGTGATACGGACGAAGAAAAGGCGCGGCAACGGGATGCATGGATGACCATACAACGCGGGCACGCCATCGCGAACAATCTTCCGGTCGTTGCCGTAAACCGTGTCGGGTATGAACCCGATCCTTCAGGACGGACGAACGGTATCCGTTTCTGGGGAAGCAGTTTCGTCGCCGGTCAGCAAGGCGAGCTACTGGCCGTATGCTCTACGGACGACGAGGAGGTGCGGGTCGTAACAGTCGATAAGGAACGGACGGAGAATGTCCGCCGCTGGTGGCCTTTCTTCCGCGACCGACGCATCGACGCCTACGGCGGACTGACTGAACGTTTCCTGGCAGAGTGAAAGCCTCCCTCCCGTTTGTTCTGGTTCGCGCCCTCTTTTATTTTCTTTTTCTCCGGTATTTACTTGGTATCTCATGCTTTCTTTATTATTTTCGCCCCGATATTCATTAACTCTTTAAATCAGCATATCATGAAAATAGAGAAAGCCTTTAAGGTAGGGCTGTTTGGTACCGGATTAGATACGTATTGGGGACAATTTGAGGGGCTGTTGGATTCGTTGAAAAGCTATCAGGCGGAGATCAGGCACGGCATTGAGGGGCGTTGTAAGGTGCAGGTTGTTGATGCGGGTATGGTGGATAATCCGGAGAAGGCGGTGGAAGCGGCTTCGTTGTTCGCCCGCGAAGAGATGAACCTGGTCTATCTTTATGTGGCTACCTACTCCCTGTCGTCAACCATTTTACCTGTGGCTCAGCATCTTAATTGCCCAATCATTGTGTTGAATTTACAACCTGTCGCTGCCATTGATTATCAGTATATCAACAATTTAGGCGATAGAGGCAAAATGACCGGCTACTGGCTTGCCCATTGCCAGGCCTGCTCGGTGCCTGAGATCGCGAATGTGTTTAACAGAAGCGGGTTAAGGTATGATTTTGTCACCGGTTACCTGAAAGACGAAGCGGCCTGGAACGAAATCGAAGGGTGGACGGAAGCGGCACGGGTGAAAGATATCATGAAAAATAACCGCATGGGGATTTTAGGGCATTACTATTGCGGTATGCTGGATGTATATACCGACCTGACCCGGCAATCAGCCGTTTTCGGTACGCATATGGAGTTGCTGGAGATGTGCGAACTCAAAAAGCTGCGCGACGAAGCGACGGAAGAGGAAGTACAGGCCAAAATCACGGAATTTAACGAAACATTTGACGTCGTCCCCGAGTGCGAGCCGCATCAAATCAGGAGAGCCGCGTTGACCTCCGTCGCTTTGGACAAGCTGGTGGAGCGGCATCATTTAGGCTCGATGGCCTATTACTATGAGGGAGAAAGCGGGAATGATTACGAAAACATCGTCACCTCTGTTATTCCCGGAAACACGTTGCTGACAGGGAAACAGATCCCCGTTGCGGGGGAATGTGAAGTAAAAAACGCACAAGCGATGAAAATCATGGCCGGATTCGGAGCAGGCGGTTCATTCTCAGAATTTTATGCGATGGACTTTACCGACGACATTGTGATGCTGGGACATGACGGCCCTGCTCATTTTGCCATTGCGGAGGAGAAAGTCAAAATGACGCCTCTACCCGTCTATCATGGCAAGCCGGGCAACGGGCTTTCAATCCAGATGACGGTTAAACACGGCAAAGTGACGTTGCTGTCGGTATGTGAAAATCAAGAGGGGGTATTCTTTCTTGTTGCAGAGGGGGAATCTGTCGCCGGACCTGTGCTGCAAATCGGGAATACAAACAGCCGTTACCGCTTTTCATGCGGCGCCCGCAAATTTATGGACAACTGGAGCAAAGCGGGGCCATCCCACCATTGTGCCATCGGTGTCGGCCATATAGCCGGCAAAATAGAAAAACTGGCTTTCTTATTGCATATTCCGGTAGTCAGAATTTGTTGATAGGAAAACCGGACGGCACACGTAGCAAACTACTATTAACTACAAAAAGAATATCATGAAGAAAGAATTAGTTGTATTACTGGGCGTTTGTCTTTTTTCGGGACAGGCCGGAGGACAAACAGTGAAGATAGAGCAACGCCCTTTGGTTTTGCCTACGTACGAAATCGGCGCACCCGACGCCAATCCTATCTTTTATACCGGGAGGGTATACCAGGGAGCGCAGGGACATATCTATCCCTATCCGCTTTACGATAACCTGACCGATACAAAAACAGATAAGGCCTATAACGCCCTGTATGTGGAAAATGAGTATGTGAATGTCTGCGTACTGCCCGAAATCGGCGGACGTATCCTCTCGGCTACAGACAAAACCAACGGGTACGAGATATTCTACCGCCAGACGGGTATCAAACCGGCGCTGATCGGTATGCTCGGCGCATGGCTGTCGGGCGGCGTAGAATGGAATTTCCCCCATCACCACCGTCCATCAAGCTATATGCCGATCGACTGGAAAACGGAAGAAAATGCCGACGGCAGCAAAACGATATGGGTCGGGGAAACAGAGCTTCGACACCGCATCAAATGGTCTGTCGGCGTGACGGTCTACCCCGGCCGCTCGTGGGTGGAAGCCCGCGTGAAGATTATGAACCGCACACCTTTCATCCAATCCATGCTCTATTGGGCGAACGTCTCGGTACATGCCAACGAAGACTATGAAGTGATCTTCCCGCCCTCCACGCAGTTTGGTACCGAACATTCGAAGGTGGCCTTTACCCGTTGGCCGGATGGCGAAACGGCATACGGCAACGGAGACACGGTATCCATCGCCTGGTGGAAAAATTTCACATCCATCGCGCGCTCCACCTTTGCGTGGAACTTCGACGACAACTTCCTGGCCGGCTACGACCACGGCAAGAACGCCGGGACGGTACATGTGGCCAACCACTATATCGTAGGCGGCAAGAAGTTCTTCCTCTGGGGAAACAATCCCAGCGGCGAAATGTGGAACAAAATGCTCTCCGACAACGACGGCCATTACCTCGAACTCATGGTCGGCGCCTACTCCGA
>JAISQD010000126.1 GCA_031274415.1 Tannerellaceae bacterium
TCTTTGCAGTGGTAAAAAACAAAACATACTACCATGTGAATTATGTTAATAAAATAGAATGTGACATGATAGACTGATTTTTGTTCGCAAATTATTTGGTTTTTATCATAGAAAGCGGGGGTGTCGTCATTGGTAGTTGATTCTGACTTGGTTTTTGAAAAAAGATGGTTACCTTTGACAGTCATTATTCGATATAAGACATGAAACATCTGTTGTTGCTATCCATCGGGGTATGTATGATTTCGACGGCTTTTGGGGAGGAGAAGGAAGAGGTGTATTCGCCGGTATCTTTCGGTCGTGCGGAACGGATAAACGGACATTGGCGCTTCCGGACAGGAGACGAGCCGGAAGCACAAAGGCCTGATTTCGACGCAAACGAATGGCCTGTCCTTGATTTGCCGCACGACTGGAGTATTGAAAGCGCATTAAGTCCTTCTTTAGCTGCCTGTACGGGGTTTTTGCCGGGAGGGATAGGGTGGTATAGAAAGGAGATGGTTCTTCCTGCCGGTCATAACGAAAAGAAGCTATACCTCTATTTCGAGGGCGTGTATAACCGGAGCGAGGTCTTTATCAACGGACACTCGTTGGGCAAGCGTCCTAATGGGTACGTCTCTTTCATGTACGATATTACGCCGTATGTAGAAGGGGGAAAGGAGAATGTTGTCGCTGTGCGCGTCGACCACAGCCAGTCGGCTGATTCGCGCTGGTATACCGGTTCGGGGATTTACCGTGACGTATGGTTAGTGGAGGCCGCACCTGTCCATATTGCCCAATGGGGCGTTTATGTTCAAACGCAATCAATAAAGAAAGAAAAGGCCGTTATACTGGTGGAAACGGAAGTGGAAAACGGGACGGACGGGGAAAGCGAGCTGATTGTTACACAGCAGTTCGTGAACCATGAAGGCGTGGTGGTTGCTACATCCGTAACAAATATGGATATAGCCCCCCAAACAACGGAAAAACTCACACAGAAACTGACCGTCGACAACCCCTCGCTCTGGGGCATCGACCATCCGTATCTCTACCGGTTGAGAACAACCATCAGCAATCGGGATGGCCTGTTGGTGGATGAGTCGACCACTCCGGTAGGCATCCGCAGCCTCTCCTTCGATCCCGACAAAGGATTCTTCCTGAATAACGAAAACCTGAAGATGAAAGGCGTATGCATCCATCACGACGCCGGAACGCTTGGCGCAGCAGTACCCAAAGAGGTATGGAGAAGCCGGCTGGAAACGCTACGGGAGACAGGATGCAACGCTATCCGGACGACACACAACGCACATGCGCCTGCCCTGTATACGCTTTGCGACGAAATGGGCTTTCTGGTTATGGATGAAGTGTTCGACGAATGGGAATTTCCCAAGCGGAAATGGATTCAGGGATGGAACGTTGGCGTTCCGGGATTTCAAGGGGCGTACGACTTCTTTGAAGAATGGGGTGAAAAGGATCTGGCGGATGTGGTTCGACGGGATCGCAACCATGCGTCTGTTTTTGCATGGAGCATCGGGAATGAAGTCGATTATCCCAACGACCCCTATTCCCACCCGGTATTGGACGGGACGTCGATCAGTCAGCCCATGTTTGGCGGATATCGTCCGAAGCAACCGCCGGCCGGACGGTTAGGGGTGATCGCCAAACGTCTGGCGAACGTGGTGAAAGCATACGACCCCTCCCGTCCGGTAACAGCAGGTCTGGCCGGAGTTGCCATGTCGAATGCGACAGCATATCCCGGCGCCTTGGATATGGCAGGATATAACTATACGGAAGACCGTTATGTCACCGACCATAAAGCCTATCCGGAACGTGTCATCTACGGCAGCGAAAACCGGCACGACATGGCCGCATGGAAAGCCGTACGCGACAATGCGCATATCTTCGGACAATTCCTGTGGACAGGCATCGACTATCTGGGCGAAGCCGGTAAATGGCCGTCGCGCGGTTCGTCGTCGGGATTGCTGGATCTGGGCGGACAGATCAAGCCCCGCGGACATTTCCGCAAGGCGCTCTGGTCGGACACGCCGGTCGCCTATATCGGCACCTATCCTGCACGGACAAAGGAAAAAACACCCTCCATCGACGCGTGGCCTGTCTGGAATTATGCGGATGGGCAGATCATACGGGTGGTCGCTTATACCAATGCCGCCAAAGCCCGCCTGGAGCTGAATGGAAAAGAGGTAGGAAGAGTAAAGGAGTATGACGACCATACCGGCGTCATTTCTTGGGATATCCCTTTCGGAAGCGGTAAGCTGGAGGTGATCGGATTAGACGGGGACGGCAGGGAAAGCGTGCGCCACGCCATCCGGTCGTCCGGACAGCCTTATGCGCTGGTTGCCGTACCGGGCCGGACGACATTGGAGACGGACAGGGGATTGACGCGGATCACCCTGCAAATAGTGGATGAGAATGGCGTTCCGGTGATACTTTCCGACGACGAAGTCACCTGTACCATTGATGGCCCTGCCCGGTTGCTGGGTCTGGAGAACGGTAACAACGAGGATATGAGCAATTGCCGTGACGCCGTCTGTCGGGTGTATAACGGGCGGCTAACCGCTTATGTCCAATCCGGCGGGGAAAGCGGTGAAGCAACCGTTACATTTGCCTCTCCCTGCCTGAAAGCGGCAGAAGTGAAGCTGAACGTCTGCCGGTGACGGCACGTGTCTTTCTCCCGTCATTAAAAATCAGGCATGGGATTGTTTTATAACGAAGAATCGCTACCTTTGTGTAGTTATATCATCAAGATGAAAACAAAAAGGGAAACAAAACAACTGTTCGGAATGGGTGTTGTCTTCGTTCTGTTATTAGGCTCTTGTTTAGCGGAAAGCAGCCAGAAACTCAGGGTGGGCAACCAACCCGGAGTGGTCGAAACGGCATCGAACGACAGCGTCTTTATACACATGAGGGATTATAAGGTGTATGCGTCGAAGTTTAGCGGGAACGTGGAGAACGGCGATTGCGGCCTTGTGAACTTCGATATCGATTTCGGTTCGCCGGAAAATGCGGATTCAGGTAAGATAAAAGGATTCAGGACTGTCAGCGTCATTAAATTCGACACCGTGCCCAGGCATACATTGCTGACCGCCGCCGCTTTAGAGCTGACCGATTCCTCCATCGTGGTACCAAACGAACAACTCGTCTCTTCCCTTGAGCAGCGGAATACGCTTGTCGGAGATGTCTATTTCCTGTTTTCGGTACACAGCAGGCAGGATTCGTTGCCGCTCCATTTCAATTTGTCCTACAATCCCGACTATGCCCCCCCGCGTAATGAACAGAACCAGCCGGTATATGACCTGTTTTATCGCGTCATCAAAGAGGTCGGCGCCTCTCCGCAACCTACCGCCCCTACAAAATACTATAATGCGTTCGACCTGAAGCAGCTTATCGACGCCACACAGGGCGACAGCCTGTTTTTCAGGATCAGGTATGCCAGAAGTTACAACAAGGATACGACCCAGATCAATTGGGCCTCTTCCGATGTTTACCGGTACGGAATAAAGTAAGCATCCTCTTCCCGGATCACCCGAACTCAAGGCCCTGCAACTTCATGAAAAGAAACCTATTCGCGCTTTACCTGATTAAACTATCCAAATGGTTTACGTTAGTCATGCCTGTTATTGTCCTTTTTTATGAAGATCACGGACTGAAACTGCAGGATATCTTTATATTAAAGAGCGTGTATTCGATCACGGCCGTCATACTGGAGATACCCTCCGGTTACCTTGCCGACATTTGGGGCAGAAAAAGATGCCTGATAACAGGATGTATCCTGTTTTTCACAGGATATGTCTGTTATTCCCTGACAGGTACATTCTCCTATTTTATCCTCGCGGAAATCCTCTTGGGATGCGGGCAAACCTTAGTGAACGGCGCAGATTCGGCGTTGCTTTACGACACGACCGTCGCACACGGGAAAGAAAGCGTATACCTCCGGTACGAAGGCCGTATCACGATGATCGGGAATTTTGCCGAAGCCATCGCAGGCATTATCGGCGGTTTCATAGCGGTCTACTCGCTTCGTCTGCCCTTTTACGGACAATCCCTTATCGCCTTTACCGGCATTCCGGCGGCGTTTATGCTGAAAGAGCTGGGCAGCAGGAAAAGCATACGAAGCCCGTTCTCCGAAATCATGCGGATCATCAAGTACTCGCTTATTACCAACAAACACCTGTGTTACAATATTATGTATTCGGGAATAATCGGCTCTGCCACCCTGATGATGGCATGGTTTGTGCAACCTGTCCTGATCCATATTGATACGCCTACCCCTCACTTCGGCATTATCTGGACCATCCTGAACCTCACTGCCGGTATCGCCGCCTTCTACGCCCATCGCATGGAACGGCGCTTGGGCATGCGCCGGATGAACGGGCTGATCCTCGTCTGTATTGTCAGCGGATACATTGCCCTCGCCAATAACCTGACACACGTCAGCCTGCTCATCCTGCTGGTTTTCTATATCTTCAGGGGATTTGCCACACCGATACTGAAAGGATATGTCAACCAAATCACCTTTTCTGACATGCGGGCGACCGTACTGTCGATCCGGAACTTTATTATCCGTCTCATTTTTGCCGTTATCGCCCCCTATATCGGATGGTTGAATGATATGTATTCGTTGAAAACCGCCCTGTTCGTTTCGGCAGGGATCATTTTTATTCCCGGCCTTCTCTTCCTCATCCTTCAGTTACGGACAGAAAAAAAGCCATAAGATGTATTCCTGTTCGTTTATTCGGCAGGGATCAGGAGAGACTGCACTTTTGTCGCCCCCCAGCGTTGTACACGGGTTGAGTCTTCGTTAAACTCCGCTACATAATTGATCTTGAAATACATGGCATCTTTATTCTGCGCTTTTTCCACCACGTTTATGTATGACATGATGCGTGATAAATTAAATGCGATCGTTTGTCCGTTATTCTCGTGTGCAGGGGCTTTGCCGTCTTCCAGTTTCTCAACGCGCAAATAAAAGTTGTATATCCTTTTGCCTTCCGATTCCTCAACAGGTTGGTCGGGGTTGAATGACAAATCATACCTGTTTTTCTGATCTGTCAGGATGGTGCTGAAAAGAGGCGTCATGAAAAGATGCTCCCTGACATAGGCATTGTAATTTTCGATATCGAAAAAGGTCGTTATTTCATTGGGCAAAAGGCGTGTCGTATCGGTCAATGAGTAAGGATTGACGATCCCTTGATCGATCAGCCCGTACGAAATCTGGTCATCTACCGTCAAGTATCCTTTGGCTGACGCATCCTGGTTGTCGGCGCTGTTCAAATTATACGAGAAGTTGATCATCACACAATCGCCGTCATTAATGGAATAGTCGCTGTCGATGACTCTGGAATATAAAGGACCCCATTTGGATGTGGTAATGATTCTTTTGTAAGATAAGGAAGAAGTTTCAACAACGCCATAATCCCAATCCGATCCGGTATTCTGTCCACCTTCCAAACATGAAGTTAACAACAAGGCATTTACGGCGAGAAATCCGCCAATAATCATTTTTCTCATTTCGTTTTTCTTTTTAATCTATTAATAATTGTATCATCTAAAAACCTAAGCGTATGCCGACCTGCGGACTGATATTCAAAGGCTTTTCAGAATATATTGTTTGAATGTCGCTGTGATTTTTAAAATAATACGCCCCCCCGATTTCTGCAAAGACGCTTACATAACGAATGACCGGATAGCTTACGCCGGCTCGAATATTGGCAGACCATTGCAGTTCTTTCATCCGCGTGGATGTATACTCTATATAAGGCCCTCCGTCCCTGTCAATAAAGCTGCTTATTTTAAGTTGTCCCGCCACGTTCATCTGGGCAGCTATCCCTGCGGCGGCATATACCTGCAGACGCTTCCATTCGAACGCTTTATAAGAGAGGGAAAGGGGGATGCCTATGAAGTGAAGCCTTTGCCTTGTCTCCCTGTGAACAGTCGCCTCGCCTTCCCAGTAGGATGTCACCATAGAATAGGTCAGTCCGGTTTGCAGGGAAAAGCGGTCGGTCAGATACCGGCTCACCGACAGTCCGAACGAGATCGGCGTTTTATGTTTGATATTTGTTTTGACATCCTTCTCCTGATCTGCAATCGCATTATACAGGATTAAATCCTGGTCTACGATCATCGTATTCCGTAATGTGAGGGTGTTTACGACATTGTCCGAACCGGAAGTAAGCCCTCCGCCCCCCATGCCGAAGTTCCATTTCCGGCGGGGCGCCTGTTGTCCCTTTTCCGCCTCCGTCACACGGCTTTCAGGGATAACGATATCCTCTTCTTCTGCTGTCTCTCCGTCAACAGGTTCTTCTATCTTCGCCACGTCTTCTTTTTCTTCTTCTATCCTTGCCTCTTCCGGCTCCTGCACTACCGGCTCAGGATCGCCGGACAGGATCGCCCGCGGTATCGCGCCTGTGCCCTCGCCCACCCTCTTCGCCGTTGGTTCAGGCGTAAGGGCTGCAATAAGCGGCCGGCTGTTCACCACCGGCTCGACCGGTTCAATCCGTTGTATCTCTTCGCTCCGTTCGATGGGTTTAACCTCTTCGGTGATGATGGGCGCCTCCGGATCATGTTCCGATAAATAGATACCCCCCATGATCATCAATAAAGAGACGACAGCCGCTGCCGCCCCATACTGCCATCGTATACGGGAAGCCTTTTTCCGTCCGTCCAGACGGGCGGCAATCTCCTGCCAGTCTTCCGGCACCGTGTCTGCTTCATGATCCAGTAGTTTTGAGCGAAGCAGTTCATCGACTATATCTCTTTCTTTATCTTTCATTCTGATACAATTCATTTATTTTACGTTGCAGTAATTGTTTAGCCCGCGTATATTGCGAACGGGAAGTACTCTCCGTTATTTGCAATACTTCGCCTATTTCTTTATGCGAAAAGCCTTCTATTGCAAACAGGTTGAATACGGAACGGAAACCGGCCGGCAACTCCTGAATACATGCTATCAGTTCGTTCGCCGAGAGGGTCGAGATAATAGACGCATCGGGGTTAGACAGTTCCGCCGTATTATCCAGATCAACAGATTCACGCATCACATCTGATTTTCGCAGATACTCCAACGCACCATTTACAAAGATCTTTCGCATCCAGCCTTCAAATGAGCCGTTACCGGAATAAGAGTGAATATGGGTAAACACTTTTATGAAACCATCCTGCAACAGATCACGGGCTGTTTCCCTGTCGTTCACGTAACGCAGGCAAACTCCCATCATCCTGCGGGAATATGTATCATAAAGCTCTTTCTGAGCCAGTCTGTTTTCCCTTTTACAACCCTCTATCAGTTGTTGCTCATTCATTCAGTTCTCACTTGAACATATTAAAAGCTTTACACTTTTAAAGATGACTATTTATTTCAAAACGCTGCATACCGTAATGCAAAAAATCATACCTGACTACTTAGGAAACGGGGAGAGGTAATAATACGTCTCACGCGAAGGCATACTCTCGGTATGGTAACGGTCGGAAGCCGTTACGCAGAAAGTATATTCCTGTTCCGCCATAGCATGTATGGGTATGAATAATTCCGGCTTTCGTAAGCCGGTCGCCAATATATCAGCCGGATTACCGGTATTTACTGAAGCCGTCCGGGCGCCATAGACCGTATAAGTAAGAACGTCGGTCGCCTCTCCGGGTTGCCGCCACGAGAGCTTTAACCCGTTTCCTGTCCATTCGACATGCACCTCGCCCGGAGCAGGAGGAGTCGTATGGCTCAACCATGTAAGGGGAGGAAGCTGTGCCGGATACCTGAAATAATGAGTCTTCAGAAGATCGTAAAGCCCCTTCGTATTGTTCAGGATATGTGCGCTCCTGAAAAATGTCGACCCCGCAGTACCCGCCTTCCGGCTATACTCCAACTGCTCTGTGATATCGTCCGCCGTCCAGTTCCCGTCGATATCGATCATACGGTAAGCGCCCAGACCGGGGACAACGAGACGCCCGTTGCTATTTTCCATCCAGTTGTCTACAAAAGGGAAAAAATGGTTGTGCTTGTAGTACATCATGGGGACAATCATATCATGCTTCCCCTCTTTCATCCAGTTCTGAGGATCCTGGAAAACACTTTCATAAGCTGTCCATCCGGCGTCCGGCGCTTTCCTGATACGGCTGTACTTGCCTAAAGGGGAGCTGCTCACCTGTACCCACGGCTTGACCTCTTTCACCCAGTCATAGATACGTATAACCATCCTGTTGATGTTGTCACGACGCCAGTCGTCGATTTTCTTCGACTGTCCGTACCGGGCATACACCTTTTTATCCGGGAAATGCTCCGCCTTTTCGGGGTAACGGATATAATCGAAATGTATACCATCCACATCATACCCGTTGACAATCTCCTTGACTAAAGAGAGAATATAACCGGTGGTCTCCGGTATTCCCGGGTCCAGGAACCATTCGTCGTTGTATTGCTTACACAATCCGGGATTCCGTTTAACGACCGACCGCTTACCCTGCCCGTTGACCGATTTGACCGTACCGAGCGGAAAGGTGACAAGCCATGCGTGACACTCCATCCCCCTGTTATGACACTCCTCGACAGCAAATGCCAGCGGATCATAACCGGGCGATACATCCGTCTTGCCGGAGAATACCTTGTTAAACGGTTCGATCGAAGAGGGGTAGATCACATCGCCACGTAAACGCACCTGTAAAAAGACGCAATTAAAATTCGCCTCCTTCAACCGGTCTAATATCCCGCATAACTCCTTTTGCTGATCCAGCCGGCTTGCCTCGTCTGTGGCAGGTTTGCTTGGCCAGTCTAATCCGTGTATGGTCGTCAGCCAAACGGCACGAATCTCTTGCTTGGGCGGGTTGGCCGCATGCAACACCGGCAAAAATAAACTAACGAAAAACAGCCAATGAACTCTTCCCATCGTTCCCCTTTACTCAATCGACAACTACTCCGGCAACGTCCAACGCCAGCGAAGGCTCATCCGTTGTGATATAGTCCGCTCCCTGCATAATCATTTCCCGTATCTGCTCCGGATCGTTCACCGTCCATACATTGACGGTCAAATGATACTCTCGGGCTTCCGCAAACCATTCGGGATGCTCTTTCATCGTGGTATACGGATAGTCCAACCCCGAAAATCCCAGCTCATACAACCTCTCGGGAGCAAGATCGCCGTTCAGGTAAGCGACCGGTACGCCGGACGTTAGCCGGATCAATTCTTTTCCCGCCTCCAGATCGAACGTGATGTATTCCGTGCGGTCTTGCAAGCCGAAGCGGTTGACCATCCCGACCGATATCTGCGCCGCTTCGCGGTTGCGTTCCGGGGTAGCGTGGGATTTCAGTTCAAAGATCAGTTTGATATGCGGCAGCCCTTTCCCCTTTTCCAGGTACTCTTCCAACGTCGGAAGCCGTTCGCCGTTCGGCAGTTTCAACTCTTTTATATCGGCATACAGGCTGGTCTGGATCGGTATGCCCTGTATCTCGCTATCATGGAAAACCACCGGGATATTATCCGCCGTCAGGTGTACGTCGAACTCCGCCCCATACACCTTCATCTCATTCGCCAGCTCCAACGCACGTATGGAATTTTGAGCCGAATGGTCTGCTTTCCAACAACCGCGGTGCGCAACGACCTGTGCTGCCTTCTCCTTTGCCGCTACCGGTAATACAAGCAGCTGGCAAAGCAGGAAAAGAATCATGTTCCGTTTCATCTTCTCACCCCTGTTTTTTATTTATTTCCGACAAATACCGTTCCGCTTCGATCGCTGCCATGCACCCCGTACCCGCCGCTGTAATCGCCTGCCGGTAATGGGGATCAGCCACGTCGCCTGCGGCAAATACACCGGGAAGAATGGTGCGCGGCGTGCCGGGTATCGTCTTGATATATCCGGCAGCGTCCGTTTCTATCCATTCCCTGAAAACCGTTGAATTAGGCGTATGGCCGATGGCAAGGAAAAAGCCGTCGATAGCAAGGGATCGCTTTTCTTCATCAGGCTCTCCCTGTCGTTTGACCAGATGAACGCCCTCCACGCCATTCTCGCCGTACAGGCCTAGCGTCCGGTGTTCGAATAGGATAGAGATGTTCTCCCGGCACGACACCCGTTCCTGCATCACTTTGGAGGCGCGTAAAAAGGGTTTGCGTACAATCAGGTAAACCTTCGATGCCAATGAAGAGAGGTACAGCGCATCTTCACAGGCGGTATCGCCGCCGCCGACTACGGCGACCACTTTCCCGCGGTAAAAGAACCCGTCACAGGTTGCGCAGGCCGAAACACCCATTCCGGCATATTTTTGTTCATCGGGAAGACCCAAATACCTGGCAGTCGCTCCGGTCGCTATGATCAAACTCTCCGCTTCAACCGTCTTTTCCCCGTCGATCGTGATCCTGTAAGGCGCTTCAGAGAGGTCGGCCGCCGTAGCGATACCCATACGGATATCCGTACCGAAACGGGCGGCCTGCCTTTTCAGGTCATCCATTAATCCTACCCCCGTAACGCCTTCGGGATAACCGGGAAAGTTTTCAACGTCGGTTGTTGTTGTCAGTTGTCCGCCCGGTTGAATACCTTCGTACAGTACGGGAGACAGATTGGCGCGTGCCGCATAGATGGCTGCCGTAAACCCGGCAGGCCCCGAACCGATGATCAGGCAGCGTATTTTTTCTTTTTCCATAGGAATCATAAACGTGTTATCTATTCTGTTTGTTGTTTATCGTAAATCTATGACCTCCACGCCGGGATAATCCGCAGGGTTGAAACTGAAAAAGCTATCCGGACGGTTTACCCCGCTCTTTATTCCGGTGATCTGTATGGTATGCTGTATGCCGTTTTTTGTCCTGACGACCATATGTGCCGGCATCCCGGAATATTTCTCCAATTGCAGCTCCACTTTGACAATCTCCCCTTTCTTCTTCGGCGTCAACTCAACCGTATAGGCCGCCTTCCCGTTAGGCGCCGTACCCTCTCCCTTGTATACGGCCGTAAAGCTTTTCTTTGACGAGCTTAACAGCAGTATGGGGTTGATGTATTGCAGCTCTTCTCCCGCGGGGGCGCTGATATTGACCTCCCCCGCCTGCTCCATGTATGTCCATTGCGCCGTTCCGTTGTACCATATGCGGATATCGGGTGTGACCAATACGAACTTCTCCCCTTTCATGTGGATCGTACCCTCTACACTTTCCGTGAGGGTGGGCGATTGCGTGCGTATGACAAAAGAGGCCTCAATGCCATTCGAGCTATGGAAAGCGGTTACCGCTTTCTCCACGATGTCGTTTGCGTTCTGGGCGGACAGGCTTGTCAACGGCAAGCATAACCCGGCGATCAAAGCATACACGATCTGTTTCATTCTTTCAATTGGTTGAGTATTTTTTCCAAACTGTATTCATCCTGCACAAGAACCTGGCGGGGTTTACTTCCCTCGATAGGCCCGACGATACCGGCGGCTTCCAACTGATCCATCAGGCGTCCGGCGCGGTTGTAACCGATCGAGAATTTGCGCTGGATAAGCGAAGTCGA
>JAISQD010000039.1 GCA_031274415.1 Tannerellaceae bacterium
CAGCGGCGTATTATCGCCCGAAAAAGAGCGGGAGCCGCGGATGGTTATTTTGGCCGAAGCGCCCGGCATACCCGACGACGGCGCCACTTCGATACCGGAAATCTTCCCTTGTATAGCGCTTGACAGGCTGGTACTGGCCGCCTGGGTCAATTCATCTGCTTTTACATCCTGAACGGCATACCCCAAGGCTTTCTTTTCCTTAGAGATACCGAACGCGGTAACCACCACTTCGTCAATGGCCAGGGCGTTTGTTTCCAACACGATGCTCACTCTGGGGGCGACCGCCACTTCCTGGCTTTTCATCCCGATGTAGGATATAACTAACGTTTTGGCGCTCGCCGGCACATCTAAGGAAAAACTCCCATCGAAATCTGTTACGGTTCCTACTGTTGTCCCTTTGGCAACAATCGACGCACCAATCACCGGCTCATTGTCTTCGGCGGAGATAACGATACCCGTTACTTTCGTCGTTTGAGCCGTTACAAATCCTATGCTTGTGATAAAGCATAGCAAAAGATAAATCCATCTTCTTTTCATAAATACGTTGATTTAATTAGTAATTAATTTAAACACACTCTGCATACCTATTTTGATTCAATAAATGACACATGGGAACATAAAAAAAACGGCTTATATTTCTCAGAAAGAAATAAGCCGCAACAGTATATACAATATAATATATATGATTTAACTCCTGACGGTGTGTGTGTGTGTGTGTGTGTGTGTGTGTGTGTGTGTGTGTGTGTGTGTGTGTTACACAAATAACTGAAACACACAAGAAAAGCATGTTAAAAAAAGCTTTCAAAACAGACGCATAGGATATATCAATACGTTTTTCCACACGAAATAAAGTAAAGGGTTATTATTTTCTACGCACAAATATAAAACATATTATTCATATTATACAGAAATTATTGAAATAAGTAACACAAAAAGAGGAGGACTACCCTTCCGGACGTCCTCCTCTTTTCTTATTTATGCTGCGGGAAGCGATCGTCAATCTTCGCTCCATCCCGTGTAACGGTAGCCGACAACGGTGTAGGTTTTACCGGGGAAACGGGAGTTGGTGAAGGTAAACGATATGGCGTCGGCCTGTGTGCCCGAAGGGGTTGTTACGCCCTGCAAGACGACTTGACCATCTGTAACGGAGAATGTGGTCGTTGACGTGACGACATTGCCCGCCAGGTTCTCGACATTGTTTCCCGCGAAGGTCAGCGTTTTCAGATCGCAGCTGATCTTCCCATTGATGGCATACGCATTGGCGCCACTGAGGTTGTATGCTCCCGTGCGAATCCAGCATTGCGTGGTCGACTCGTCGGAGGTATTGAACAGGTGGCAAAAATTTCTATACACCATGTTCCCGCTCTCATCCGTGACGGTTATTCTATACATGCCTCCCATGGGATGGATGGATGAATACTCAATCTCATAATCACCGTAGGTTTCGCAAGAGGCCAATCCCACGAAGGCGATAAACAGGCAAAGGATATATGTTATCTGTCTCATATCTTTATTATGTATTACTATTATTGAAGTTTATTTACCATTCGCCACTTGCCACCACTGGGGTTCCTGCAGGGGCTTTGTGTCAGGTGCATTTGTATTGTAGGAAGAGGATGCCGCAGGGACAAGCATACGGCGGGGCAACTCACGCGGCTGGAGTACGGTCGTACCCGGATCGACTAACGTACCAAGCTCATATCCGGGCGTAAGTCCCGGCGCGACGTTGCTGACACGTACCGTGTTGGCGTCGCTGATACCCGGAATGCCGGTACGGTTACGATCCATCCAGCTATCCCACGAATTGGCTTTCGCCCCGGCTACCCATTTCTGGAGCAGGATGCATTTCAGCATCGCATCCAGTGACGAACTGTCAAAGGCATAAGGCGCACCGTCTTTTATAAACGCGCTTGCATCATACCCCCATCGTGCGAAAGCTTTTCTTACCCCTTTTTCGTAGGCTGCCTGCGCTGCGCCGGCATTGTTTAAACGCGCCTCAGCTTCGGCTACCTGAAAGGCGGCTTCGGCTGCATTCATCAGGTAAACGGGATCATGATAGGCCTGTTTATACCTCGACGATTTGGCAAGGGGTACCGCCTCGTTTTCCCCTTCGGCGGTGGAAGGTTTGGCGCCGCAAGGCAGTCCGCCGAACATGTCGCGGTAAGTCAGCGTTTTCCCTGCATCGATCGCCGCCTCTGCTTCTGCGGTCAGTTCATAGATCCGTTCGATACGCGGATCGTCATAGGCCAGCAAAAATTCGAGGAACGTATGGCAGGCACGGATATTTTCGCGCGTATTCAACTGCCGGATATTATACTCGTAGAGTGGATTCCCTTTGTTCGTCGCATCTTCGAAGGCCGTAAAGGCACAATCCTCTTCCAATAAACCGCCAGCCGTCAACAGGGCGGTGATTTCCGGACGGTTGGCGTCAAAATCGCGCATAAGCAGTTTCAGTTTCAGGCTTTTGGCAAAGGCAATCCACTTGTCGATATGCCCGTTGAAGAAATAATCCTCAGTCGTCACCGGCGGATTGGATCCGCCTTTGGTGTCGCCCGCTTTGGCAATGGCTTCATTCAAAAGGGCGATGATGCCCGGATAGACGACCGTCCGGCTGTCGTCGTATTTCGGTTGTGGAAATTCAACCGCCTGTATGGCTTCCGTAAAGGGGATGTCGCCATAGAAATCGGTCAGCATGTGGTAGTTATAAGCGGTCAGGATTTTCGCCATGACCCAGTAATTCCACGCTCCCTGCTTTTCCGCCAGTTGAAGCACGATCTTCAGGTCGGGCAGCGTATTGGCGTAGGCATTCGTCCAGAAAGCGTTGTATGAAGCCGCTGTCAGACTGTAATTCACCGTCGTATTGTATTGATTGGTTGAATTGCCCTGCGTCACATATTGCGACCACAAATCACCGACCAACTGTCCGTTAAGCCCCCATTGGGCTACGGTCGTTGCGCCTGCCGAAGGGAGCAGCGTGGAGAGCGTCCCTTCCGTAGGAAAGTTCGGATTATGGTTGATGTCCAGATAACCCGTGCAGGAAATAGCCGATACGCTCAATAATCCGGCTATAAACCCTGTATACAGTATATGCTTCTTTTTCATATTCTCTTTCTTTTTTAGATTAAAATTCAATCTTGATTGATCCTCCGATATGACGCATGGAGGCTGCGCTGGTTGTTTCGCCAAACTCCGACTTCAAGTCGTTCCCCAGGTTCGACACTTCCGGGTCGATATAGTTGTTCTCCTTCGGCGTAAACAGGAACAGGTTACGCCCGATCAGGCTGACCGTCACCTTGCTGAGAGGGGTGGACGCCAACATTTTTTTCGGCACGTCGTACGAAAGCGTGATCTCCCTGATTTTGAAGAAATCCTTCGGCAAAATGAAATCCTGCCGCAACAACGGGTTATACGAATAGTTACCCAACGCATAGCTCATCTGATTGGACATGGCCGGGATATTGTTCTCGACATATTGCCCGTTGACGATTTTCACGGAGCGGGGGAATACGAAGGAGTTGCGTTCGTTGTATACGGTCTGCGTAGAATTTCCGTTGAAGAGGGTGATATAAGCGCTATTCGATACCATATAGCCGCCTTTGTGCCAGTCGCCGACAATCGTGAGCCGGAAATCTTTGTACGTCAGGGAGGTATTCAGTCCCAGTATAAAGTCGGGCTGGGACGATCCGACGACCTGTTTCTTCGTATTGTCGATAGTAGGAAACCCGTTGTTATTCACAATCATATAGCCATAAAAAGGACTATCTTTGTCTTCCACGCGGGCGACAGGCGGTATCTGGAATACGCCGATCGGTTCTCCTTCCCGCATCTGGTACTGTACATCGCGCCAGGAGACAGCCTGGTAGCCGTTTTCGTCGACGCCATCCCACAGCTTGACCACCTTGCCGCGGTTGCGCGTAAATGTCGCGCCGACCTCCCAGTCCCAGTCCTTTGTACGCACCGGCGTGACGCTCAACAGGGCTTCAATCCCCTTGTTTTCAAGCTGGGCGACGTTGCGCGTTTCCGACGTATAGCCGGTTTCAGGCGGCAAGGTCGCTAAGATGATCTGGTTTTTGGTTTGTTTGTTGTAATAGGCCAGGTCTACGCGGATACGGTTCCCGAAGAAGTTACCCGATACGCCAAGCTCATATTCGGTCGTCATTTCAGGCTTTAATGCCCGGCTGGGAAGCTGGTTGTTCTCACTCAACCCCATTACGCCTCCGATAGGCAGGCGCGTATAGTAGAACGCACTGTTAGTTAAAGGAGTAAACCATGTCGATGTCCGGTATACATCCGCATCGTTACCCGTCTGTCCGGCTGCCGCGCGGACTTTCAGGAAGTCGACCTGATGGTCTTTCAGCGAGGGCAGCAGTTCGCTCAGGATCAGCGAAGCGTTGACGCCGCCATAAAAGTAGCTGTTTTTCCCCTTCGGAAGCGTCGACGACCAGTCGTTACGCGCCGAGAGGTTCAGGTAGACATAGTTCCTAAACCCGATTTCGGCCTGCGCGAACAACCCAATCAAACGGCGCTGTTGCCTGATCTGTTCCGAGACAGCCGCCGCATTGGTATTCTGCACATTATACCATCCGGGTACGTACAACCCGTCGACATAGGCGCCCGTATACATGTATGTCCGCTGATTCAGGTTCCATCCCGCGATACCGCCGAGGTTGAAATCCCCTACCCTATAGTCGGCCGACAGGAAAGCGGTCGCATCAATCTGGTTGTTGTTGTAGCGGTAGTTGGAGTAATAGCCGTTGCGGGGCGTAGCGCCTCCGGTGTCGCTGTATGACCCTTTGGAGAAAGAGGCTTTTGCATTGACGTTTTCTACTCCGTAGTTCAGGAAGTCGCCCCCCAAGCGCCCGGTCGCTTTCAGCCCTTTCAGGATATCATACGACATCTCGATCTTCCCGTACATATGGTTATCCTGATACAGATAGTAGTTGTTGTCGATCATCCAGTAGGGATTTTTCGCATAATAGGTGTAATAGTTGTCCAAATTATACCGTTCGTCGTTATAGTCTTTCATGACCGAATAGTCCACGTCCACAGCATGTTGCAACAGCTCATGTTCCATCTCCTGCGTACGGCGGATATCTTTACGGGCATAATTCATCGTCATGTCAAAAGAGAACTTATTCACTTTGGCGTTTCCGCGCAACGAGAAGGTGTTACGGCTGTACGTATCGCCGTTATTGGGCAGGACACCGTTGGAGGTCAGGTTGCCGTAAGAGGCATACAGCCCCAACTTTTCCGTTCCGTAGCGCACGGATACCACATTGTTCATCTCCGTGCCCGTCCGGTAAAAGTTGCGGACATTGTCCTTCACATACGCGAATGGTTTTTCCATGACCGGGTCTACGTTTTTCGATCCCCATTCATGCATTCTTCCGTCCAAGCGCGGCCCCCATGAGCCGTTCTCCGCACGGTCCCAACTCCCCCAACCCTGTCCGAACAGGTCTTGCGTCTGCATCACACGCAACACATTACCGGCTGAAAAGGCGCCGTCGTACGAGACGGTCAGTTTTTCATTTTTAGCCCGTTTGGTGGTAATCATGATGACGCCGTTCGAGGCGCGCGAACCGTAAAGGGCGGTTGCCGAAGCGCCTTTCAGGACGGTGACCGACTCGACATCTTCGGAGTTGATATCGTTCGCCGAGTTCCCAAAGTCGGCATAGTCGCTCCCTATACGGCTGTTGGTGATGGGAACGCCATCGACGACATACAGCGGCTGGTTGCTGTTGAACGAAGAGATCCCACGGATAAGCACCTTCTGCGACGTACCGGCAGGGCCTGCGCCGGAAATATTCACCCCGGCGACTTTGCCGCTAAGCCCCTCCATGACCGACCCTGATTTGGCGGCCACCAGATCGTCCGAATGAACCGTACTGGCCGCATAACCCAGTATCTTTTCATCTTTCCTGATCCCCAAAGCCGCCACAACCACTTCGCCCAGCTGATGCATATCGGATTGCAGCACGATGTTCAAAACAGGTTTGACATCCACCTCTTGGGTAACCATACCTACATACGAGACGGTCAGCGTTTTAGCGTCCGCCGGAACATCCAAGGAAAAATGGCCGTCGATGTCGGTCACCGTCCCTGTTGTCGTCCCTTTGACAAGAATGGAAGCTCCTATAACCGGCTCACTGTCCTCCGCAGCAGTGATCGTCCCCGTCACCTTAACGGTTTGAGCCATCACAAACCCTATGCTTACGACAAAGCATAGCAAAAGATAAGTCAATCTTCTTTTCATAAACACACTTTTTATTTTATTAAACACACGTATACTAGCTCACAAACATAAAGACTTATTATCGTTTTTCCATTTTTAATACGAAATGAGAAACAAATAGGTTAATAATGTTCGAATAATGCAACAATTGGAAATAGGCTATTTTAATTATTAACCCAATGACCCCATTTTAGCCTGATGTCTAAAATACAAAATGACACGAAAAACCCGCTTTTTCTGTCATTTGTCAAGAAAATGGCTCTTTTCAGGAAGACGTCTTTTTTGCATTTTTCTCCAATTTTGACCGGAAGAGCGGACTTTTTGGTCGAAATGACAACAATGTCGAGAGAATAGTTGGAAAACATCCAAGAGTTTCCCCGGTAACATCTAAGAGTTTTTTAAAAACATCCAAGAGTTTCCCGGACAACATCCAGATGTTTTTCCGGAATGTCGCAGTTTTTTTGTGAATAAGCCTTAACGAAATGTTATCAAACACGAATATGAAAAGATTTGACCTGATAATGATATAAAAATTGCTCCAAAATCCCATCCAATTCCAAACTGACAAAAAGATAGGAGATCACGCATATACAACATAAAAAAGCTTAAATACACCCGGTTGCAGGGTGTATTTGTAGCATTTGTCCACGATTTCCCCATTTTCACTGACAAAGTGAATTTCCTTAACCCCCTGTTTTCGGCCATAGAATCGATCAGCTCGGACAGCGGTCCGATCCAGCCACGTTTCAGAGGGGTAAAAATATCATTTTGTCATTTCGCACCCCATGCGCAAAAACGGCCGCCAAAACTAACAAAAAGACAAAATCAGTATGTTCAAGATAAAAGAATTTTCAGCCGCTGCGAGATTCCAATAAACCGTTTATCAAAAAGGGAAATGACAACGCGCGTCATTGCGAAGGCGAAGCCTGGCGCCATCCAGAAGGGGGCACGCTGGATTGCTTCACTTCGCTCGCAATGACGTCTAAGTGTTGATTTTCATGAGATTGTATTTGTCGTCATGATAACCAAGAGAGCGAAGCGAACGCGCGGAGACATGACGGCTGAACGGGCTGGAAATAAATGGGATAGGTTGCCGGTGGCGAATCCGGCGACCTATCCCCTCTAATAAAAATGCCACGTCATGTCGAGAATCCAATAAACTGCGTTTATCAAAAAGGGAAATGACAACGTGCGTCATTGCGAGTCCCTATATTCTAAAGAATAAACAAGTGGAAATGACGGGGGAAACCACTCGCTTAAAAAGCCTCTTAAAATGAGAGATTTACGATACATCCGTCGTTAAATAAGTTTGCCGCAGAGCGGGGGAGACTTTCCATAACTTTAACGTAGAAA
>JAISQD010000070.1 GCA_031274415.1 Tannerellaceae bacterium
AAACAAAACATACTACCATGTGAATTATGTTAATAAAATAGAATGTGACATGATAGACTGATTTTTGTTCGCAAATTATTTGGTTTTTATCATAGAAAGCGGGTACTTATTGATTTTCAGGAGATTGTATTTGTCGTCATGATAACCAAGAGAGCGAAGCGAACGCGCGGAGACATCTCACCATAGCACCTCAAAAAAAGATTTAGCCAAAAAAATACGGTGAGTTTGACATAAGAAATTGCGATTATATTTTGGCATTACAAAAAAGAGTGTATCTTTGCAGCGTTTAAATACAATAGTATATCATGACACAACAGTTCGTAAACAGTTTGATTCTTTCTCTCATTATTCTACTCTGGGAACAGGATAGGAAGTGAGATTGTTTTGCGCGACTGAACAATAGAATAAAAAGAGCCTTTCTCACTTCCTTGGTGAGAGAGGCTTTTTTGATTGGAACAAATAATAAACAGTATAAGAGCAGTGAGGAATATGTCAGACAGATTATTTATTTTCGACACCACATTGAGGGATGGCGAACAGGTGCCCGGTTGCCAGCTGAACAGTATCGAGAAGATTCAGGTGGCTAAGGCGCTGGAAGAATTGGGCGTAGATGTGATCGAAGCGGGATTTCCCGTCTCCAGTCCGGGAGACTTTAAAAGCGTAGTTGAAATCGCCAAAGCGGTGACGTGGCCAACCATCTGTGCACTCACGCGGGCAGTGGAGAAAGACATAGACGTCGCGGCAGAAGCGTTGAAGTATGCCAAGCGCGGACGGATACATACCGGTATCGGGACATCCGAATACCATATCCGCTACAAATTCAACTCGAACCGCGAAGAGATCCTCGAGCGGGCGATCGCTTGCGTCAAGTATGCCAAACGGTATATGGAAGATGTGGAATTTTATGCCGAAGATGCAGGGCGGACGGAAAATGCGTACCTGGCCAAGGTGGTGGAAGCCGTCATAAAAGCCGGCGCAACGGTGGTGAATATCCCCGACACCACCGGTTATTGCCTGCCCGGCGACTATGCGGCGAAAATCCGGTACCTGATGGAACATGTAGAGGGGATACACAAAGCGGTCATCTCTACGCACTGCCACAATGACCTGGGCATGGCGACGGCCAACACGATACAGGGCGTCATGAACGGGGCGCGGCAGGTGGAAGTGACCGTCAACGGGATCGGCGAACGCGCCGGCAATACCTCCCTCGAAGAGGTGGCGATGATCGTCAAAAGCCATCACGAGATCGGCATCGGGACAAATATCAACAGCCAGAAGATTCACGGCATCAGCCGCATGGTCTCCAGCCTGATGAATATGCCGGTACAGCCCAACAAAGCGATCGTGGGGCGTAATGCGTTTGCCCATTCGTCGGGAATCCATCAGGACGGCGTACTGAAACACCGCGAAAGCTACGAAATTATCGACCCGAAAGATGTCGGTATCGACGATAATGCGATCGTACTGACCGCCCGGAGCGGCCGCGCGGCGTTGAAACACCGCCTGCATATCCTCGGCGTCGACCTGGAACAGGAGAAATTGGATAAGGTATATGAAGAGTTCCTGAAACTGGCAGACCGGAAGAAGGATATCAACGACGACGACGTCCTGATGTTAACCGGCAAAGACCGTACCGCCATGCAGCGTATCAAACTGTGTTACATGCAGGTCACGTCCGGTATCGGACTGCAACCGGTAGCCAGCGTATGCCTGGATATCGCAGGGGAGAAGTTCGAGGCGGCCGCTTCGGGTAACGGTCCGGTCGATGCGGCGATCAAGGCGATCAAATCCATTATCCACCGCACCATGACCATCCAGGAATTTCTTATCCAGGCGATAGACAAGGGAAGCGACGACATGGGGAAAGTGCATATGCAGGTAGAATATGACGGGAACGTCTACTATGGCTTTGCCGCCAATACGGATATTATTGCCGCCTCGGCCGAAGCGTTTATTGATGCCATGAATAAATTTGTGAAATAAAAAAACAGCATGCCATGAGCAAGACATTATTTGAGAAAATCTGGGAGAAGCATGTGGTCGATACGCTTCCTGACGGGACGATACAATTGTATATCGACCGCCTCTTCTGCCACGAAGTAACCAGTCCGCAAGCCTTTGCCGGATTGCGCGAGCGCGGCCTGAAACCTTTCCGCCCCGAACGGGTGACCTGTATACCGGATCATAACATCCCGACACTGGGGCAGGACAGGCCTATCGCCGATCCTGTCTCCCGTAACCAGGTCGATACACTCGAAAAGAACGCCAAAGAGTTTGGCCTCGCCTATTACGGCCTGCAACATCCCAAGAACGGGATTATCCATGTCGTCGGGCCGGAAACAGGGCTGACACAACCGGGGATGACCATTGTCTGCGGCGATTCGCATACCTCTACCCATGGGGCATTGGGGGCGATCGCTTTCGGCATAGGCACCAGCGAAGTGGAGATGACACTCGCCACCCAGTGCATCATGCAGCGCAAACCGAAAACCATGCGTATCACCATCGACGGGACGTTGAACCCTCTCGTCACGGCAAAGGATATCGCCCTTTATATCATCAGCCGGATGACGACCGGAGGGGCGACCGGCTACTTCGTCGAATACGCCGGCGAAGCGATCCGCCGCACCACGATGGAAGATCGCCTGACGATCTGCAACCTCTCGATCGAGATGGGGGCGCGCGGCGGTATGATTGCGCCGGACAACGTGACGTTTGATTACCTGAAAGACCGTGAGTTCGCGCCCCGCGGCACAGCGTGGGAAAAGGCGCTGGCCGGCTGGCAAACATTATACAGCGATGCGGACGCACGGTTCGACCGTGAAGTCCTGTTCCACGCCGGAGATATCGAACCGATGATCACCTACGGGACAAACCCCGGCATGGGAATGGGCATTCGCGAAACGATCCCCCTGACGGAGGATGTGGATGAGGCAGGCCGCGCGTCGTACGCCAAGTCGCTCGACTATATGGGCTTTACCGCCGGCGAGCCGGTACGGGGAAAGAAGATCGATTATGTCTTTCTGGGGAGTTGTACAAACGGGCGGATCGAGGATTTCCGCGCCTTTGCATCCTTGGTAAAAGGGAAGAAGAAGGCGCCGCACGTCACCGCATGGCTGGTTCCGGGAAGCTGGTTCGTTGAAAAGCAGATTCGTGCCGAAGGGATCGACAAGCTGCTGAACGATGCCGGATTCGAGCTGCGCCAACCGGGTTGCTCGGCTTGCTTAGCCATGAACGACGATAAAATTCCTCAGGGGAAATATGCCGTATCGACATCAAACCGTAACTTTGAAGGCCGGCAGGGGCCGGGCGCACGGACGATCCTCGCCGGCCCGTTAGTGGCCGCCGCCGCTGCCGTAACCGGCGTGATTACGGATCCGCGGGATATCGCCCTGTAAGCGTCTTTCGATGTACCAATTAAAAACAAGAAAAAGAGATGAAAGAGAAATTCAATACACTGACATCCACCTGCGTGCCGCTCCCGCTGGAGAATGTGGATACCGACCAGATCATACCGGCGCGCTTCCTGAAAGCTACCACGCGTGAAGGCTTTGGCGACAACCTGTTCCGCGACTGGCGATACGACGAATCAGGCCATCCCGTTCCCGGATTCGTACTGAACGGCGACCGCTACAAAGGGGAGATCTTGGTGGCAGGGAAGAACTTCGGCAGCGGCAGCAGCCGCGAACATGCGGCATGGGCGATCACGGGGTACGGCTTCCGTGCGGTAGTCAGCAGCTTCTTTGCGGATATATTCAAAAACAATTCGATGAATAACGGCCTGTTGCCCGTTGTGGTCACGCCGGAATTTCTGGCGGAGATCTTCCTGTCGGTAGAGGCCGACCCCGGCACGACGTTGACCATCGACCTCCCCGCCCAGACGATCACCAACGATGCCACCGGACGGAGCGAACGCTTCGATATCAACGCCTACAAGAAAGACTGCTTGGTCAATGGATTGGATGATATCGACTACCTGCTCTCCAACAAATCCAGGATAGAAGCTTACGAACAACACCAAATGGAGGGAAGGCCATGATCGAAATAATGGATACCACCCTCAGGGACGGGGAACAGACTTCGGGCGTCTCTTTTGCAGCCCATGAGAAACTGGGTATCGCGCAGCTACTGCTGGACGAACTGGGGGTAGACCGCATAGAGATAGCCTCTGCACGCGTATCGGACGGGGAATTTGACGGGGTAAGGCGTGTCGCCCAATGGGCGAGTCGTACCGGAAACCTACATAAGCTTGAAGTGTTGGGGTTTGTGGACGGAGATATTTCGCTTCGCTGGATAAAAGAGGCGGGCTGCCGGGTGGTTAACCTGCTCTGTAAAGGCTCTTACAAACATGTCACCGAGCAGCTGCACGTGACGCCCGAACAACATTTTGAACAAATCCGGGAGGTTGTCCTGCTGGCCGAAGAAATGGGTATTGAAGTCAATATCTACCTGGAAGACTGGTCGAACGGGATGAGGAAGTTCCCCCATTATGTATACCAAATGATGGATGCCCTGAAACAGCTGCCCATCCGGCGTTTCATGCTGCCCGATACGCTGGGTATCCTCAACCCGTCAAATACGTTCGACTATTGCAGGTGTATGATCGACTGTTATCCCGGACTCCGGTTTGATTTCCATGGGCATAATGATTATGACCTCGTCATGGCGAATGTCTACTCGGCCATACAGGCCGGCATACAGGGGATTCATACGACGGTGAACGGATTGGGCGAACGGGCGGGGAATGCCCCGTTAAGCAGCGTGCTGGCGGTGATTAAAGACCAGCTGAAAGAAGAGACACACCTGAAAGAGGAGAAAATCAACCGCGTAAGCCGTCTGGTGGAGAGCTATTCGGGCATACATGTCGCCCCGAACAAACCGATCGTCGGCGAATCCGTTTTTACACAATGCGCCGGCATACATGCCGATGGAGACAGCAAGAATAATCTGTACTTCAATGAGCTGCTGCCCGAACGTTTCGGCCGCATACGCGAATATGCATTGGGCAAAACGTCCGGTAAAGCCAATATACGGAAGAACCTCGAAGCGCTGGGCATCGGCATGGATGAAGAGACGATGAAGAAAGTGACCGAGCGGATCATCGAACTGGGCGATAAAAAGGAGATGGTGACACAGGAGGATCTGCCGTATATCATCAGCGATGTGTTGCATCAGGACATGACGAAACAACAGGTCAAAATCCTGAATTATTCCTTATCTTTGACGCAGGGATTACGGCCGGTGGCCACGCTCAAGATAGAGATCAACGGCGAAAAATACGAAGAATCGGCATCCGGAGACGGACAGTATGATGCATTCATGCGCGCGTTGAGGAAGATATACAGCAACCTGAACAGGCCGTTCCCCATGCTGACGAACTATTCGGTGTCCATTCCCCCAGGAGGACGTACCGACGCATTTGTCCAGACGGTGATCAGCTGGAACTACGACGGCGTAGACTTCAAAACACGCGGACTGGATGCCGACCAGACAGAAGCCGCCATAAAGGCGACAGTAAAAATGCTTAATAAAATAGAAGGATGAACAAGAAATTAAAGATTGCCTTAGTGGCGCACGACAGACGGAAAAGGGATATGGTAGAATGGGCGGTGCATAATGCGACCTTCCTTTCACACCATTGCTTAGTATGTACCGGAACGACCGGGGGACTGATCCATAGCGCGTTTGAAGAAAAAGGGATAGACGCCGAAATCGTGCGGATGCATTCCGGCCCGCTCGGGGGAGATGCCGAAATAGCGGCGATGGTAGTGAGAAAAGAGATTAACCTGGCGATCTTCCTGATCGACGACCTGAACCCCCAGCCGCATGAGGCCGACATCCAGATGCTCCTCCGCCAGTGCCGCGTACACAACGTGCCGATCGCGTGCAACCGGTACAGCGCTGACCTGATGATTACCAGTTCGCTCTGGGATGATGATGCCTACATCCCTTCCGAACCCCAATATATACAGTTCGAACGAAAATAAACAAGCAGAAAGTATGAAATTAGTGATCGCAATACTGCCGGGCGACGGTATCGGCCCCGAAATAGTAGAACAGGGCATGAAAGCCATTCAAGCCGTCTCTCACAAGTACAACCATCAAGTATGCGGCAGCCACGCACTGGTTGGCGCAGCGGCTATCGACGCCGTGGGGAATCCATACCCGGAAACGACGCATGAACTGTGTATGGAGAGCGACGCCGTTTTCTTCGGCGCCATCGGCGACCCGAAATACGACAACGACCCGTCGGCCAAAGTGCGCCCCGAGCAGGGACTGCTCGCCATGCGGAAAAAGCTTGGCCTTTATGCCAATATCCGTCCGGTCACCACATTCCCCTCCCTGTTGCATCAATCCCCTTTGCGGGCCGAATTGATCGAACAGGCCGATTTTATGTGTATCCGCGAATTGACGGGCGGCATCTATTTCGGGCGTCCGCAAGGAAGAAGCGAAGATGGGGAGACGGCTTATGACACCTGTGTCTATACGCGTGAAGAGATCGACCGCATCATCCGCCTGGCTTACCGGTTTGCCGAAAAACGCCGGAAGAAAGTGACGGTAGTGGATAAAGCGAATGTATTGGCCACCTCCCGCCTCTGGCGTCAGACGGCACAGGAGATTGAAAAGGAATTTCCCGGCATAGAAACCGAATATATGTTTGTAGACAATGCCGCTATGCGTATCATCCAGTGGCCGGCAAGCTTTGATGTGATGGTAACGGAAAATATGTTCGGCGATATCCTGACGGATGAAGCCTCCGTGATTACCGGCTCGCTGGGTATGCTGCCTTCGGCTTCCATAGGCCTGCATACATCCGTGTTTGAGCCTATTCACGGCTCTTATCCGCAGGCGGCGGGAAAGAATATCGCCAATCCGTTAGCCACCATCCTCAGCGCCGCCCTCATGTTCGAGTATGCGTTTAACCTGCCGGAAGAGGCAAACCTGATCCGCGAAGCGGTAACCGCCTCCATGCAGGCCGGCATAGTCACCGAAGATATCGCCGAAAAAGGCAAAGCATATCACACCTCCGAAGTCGGCGACTGGATCGCCGCTTACATAAAAGAAAAATGAGGATGAAAAAGAAGACCTTCCACCTGTTACTTATCCTTATCCTGGCGGCGGCTTGCACGAAAAAGCCGGAGAAGAACGGCGTGACGTATTACCCGTCGCCCGACTTCTACACCATGCACAGCACGCCTACGCTGACGCTGCTGGAGCATTTCAAAACGTTCCAGCAAACAACAGACGTGACGTGCGGGCCGAGTTGCGCGCTGATGGTTCTCGACCATTTCGGGAAACGAAACGGCTACGACGAAATGTCACTAAAGGCCTTGCGCGGTACGGATCAGGACACCACTTACCTGAAACATCTGGTCACCATTTTCGACGCCATCGGCGGGTTCAACAACGTTTCCACCTACGATTTTGCAGACCCGAAGGAAATCAGTGAACATATCTTCCTCGATTACCTGAAAATGGGTATTCCGGTCATTATCGGGACAAATGAATGGGGAGGCCATTGGCAGGTCGTCATCGGCTACGATACGATGGGCACTAAAACAACCAAAGACGACGTACTCATCATCGCCGATCCTTACGACCGTACCGACCACAACCAGGATGGCTACTCCATCTGCTCCTTCCAAAAACTGTATCACGGCAGCTGGGAAAATCAGTACGACCCCGACTACGATTGGGGACTGTTCATCGCCGTATGGCCAAAAGAGTAGAAATGACAACGCGCGTCATTGCGAAGGCGAAGCCTGGCGCCATCCAGAAGTGCCACACGTACATCCCTCTGGATTGCTTCACTGTGTTCGCAAGGATGGGTACTTATTGATTTTCAGACGATTGCACCAATGCAATCCTTAGACACATCCCCAACCCCGTAGCGGGTTGAACACCTACGGCGTTCATTCATTAAATGAGCAATCGGAAGAATCCTGATTCTGACAATTTGCTACTTTTAACATCCGTTTTTGCGGGTATTGG
>JAISQD010000122.1 GCA_031274415.1 Tannerellaceae bacterium
AAAAAAGGACTGATCCCGTGCGGGCGATTTGTGTTAACAGGTAACAGCAGGATGCATATACACGCGCCCAGTAACCAAACCGTTCTTCGAGAAAACAGTATGCCGATACGCTGTCTGAATTTCTGTAAAACGGGACAAAGTATTTGGCCGCTATCCAAACGGCGACAGGGATGGAAAGGCTGAAAACAAAGGAGTTCCAATTCCCGGCGTATGCGTTTCCCGGTAAAGCCAGGAAACTGATGCTGCTCACATAGGTGGCAAAGATGGACATCCCCACAACCCAACCGGGCATTCTTCCCCCCGCTTCGGTATACTCTTTTGCATTTTTATTTTTCGAATAAAAAGAAACACCGAAGAGGATCGTTCCGATGATAAATGCGAAAAAGACGATATAATCAACTATGCCGATTCCCATAAGGCTATATATTCATGTATCCTTCTCATACTTCTATCCCCAATTCGATGAGTCCCTTTTTAATGGTTTCACGTTCCGCATGTCCAAACCGGTGAAAAGGTTCAGCCACAAAATCACTGCATATGCCTAACATGTTCAAGGTTGTTTTAAGCCCTTTGATATAGCTGGACGCATACCGGCCGACTGTATATAACGACATGCTGATCTGCATGATACGCGACTGCAATACCGCTATCCTGTCAAAATCTTTATCTACCGCCGCCTGATACATATCGACATACAGGCGGGGAAACAGGTTAGCCCCTCCGTTCACGCCCCCGTGAGCGCCCATCAAGACAGCTTCCGCCGTCATCTCTTCAGGCCCGACCAACAGGCTAAATTCCGGGTTGTCCCGCAATAAATAGATCAGTTGCCTGAAATATACCGCATTGGCCGAACTGTCTTTCAGTCCGACAATATCCGGATGACCCGACAGTATCCGTACAGTACCGGGTTCGATCATGACTTTCACATGCGAGGGCATATTGTATAAAAACAGGGGCAGGGGCAATCGGTTCGCCAGATGTTCGTAGTACTGGATCAGTTCGGGCTGACCGGGCGTATAATAATAGGGAGGCGCCGAAACCAACGCGTCCGCACCCTGTCCGGCAGCGATATCGGCTAACGAAAGACTCTCGGAAAAACTAGTATCCGTGATGCCGACCAAGACGGATATGCGTCCGTTTACGATCCGGCATGTCTGCCTGATCAGCTCTTTTCTCAGGTTGTAGCTGAGATTCTGCGCTTCCCCGGTCGTGCCAAGAATAAAGACACCCGAAACCCCTCCGTCCACCATACGGTTTAACAGCCTTTCCAATCCGACGACATCTAACGTGTCATTGTCTATCATTGGAGTAATTGCAGGAGGTATAATGCCTCGTAAAGGTTTTTCCAACATGATGGATAATACGGTAAAGATTTCTGCAAATGTAACGTAGTTAAACGATTTATCTAACATAAAAGATGTGTTATAAAGCATGATCTTTGATTTGTCGTATTCGTTTTGTACCTTCGCCTTTCTAAAATCCGGAAAGAAGATGATTGATCAGCCTACGATAGACAGGATACTGAATGCCGCTAACATTGTGGATGTCGTGTCCGAATTTGTCACCCTGAGGCGGCGCGGGGTGAACTATGTCGGGTTATGCCCTTTCCATTCGGACAAATCACCTTCGTTTTATGTCTCTCCGGCAAAGAATATCTGCAAATGTTTTGCCTGTGGCGAAGGAGGTACGGCTGTGCACTTCATCATGAAGCACGAACAGCTCAATTACTTCGACGCCTTGCGCTTCCTTGCCAAAAAATATGCGATCGAGGTGCAGGAACGGGAGCTGACGGACGAAGAGAAGCAAATCCGTAGCGACAGGGAAAGTATGCTGATTGTAAACAGTTGGGCGCAAACCTATTTCACCACACGGTTACATGAACACCCCGAAGGGCGCAGCGTAGGGCTTCGCTATTTTAAAGAGCGGGGGTTTCGTGACGACATTATCCGCAAATTCCAGTTGGGTTACAGTACGGACGAGCGGGATGCCCTTTACCGGGAAGCGACGGGGAAAGGATACAGGAAAACGTTTCTTGAAAAAACAGGATTGGTGATCGCCTATGAGAATGGAAACGTCAATGACCGTTTCCGGGGACGGGTCATGTTTCCCGTACACGGGCTAAGCGGGAAGGTGGTGGCTTTCGGAGGACGCGTCCTGAAAAAAGAGGAAAAAACAGCCAAATATATCAACTCTCCCGAAAGCGAAGTCTACCATAAAAGCAACGAACTGTATGGGATATACTTTGCCAAACAGGAGATTGTGAAAGCCGACAGGTGTTACCTGGTGGAAGGCTATACGGATGTCATATCCATGCATCAGGCGGGGATTGAGAATGTTGTGGCATCATCCGGTACAGCGTTGACGATCCAACAGATACGGTTGATCCACCGTTTTACCGACTATATCACGGTGCTGTATGACGGAGACGCCGCCGGTATAAAAGCGGCTCTTCGCGGGATTGACCTGCTGCTGGAAGAGGGTATGCATGTCAAGGTGGTTCTGCTGCCCGATGGGGAAGATCCCGACTCGTTTGCACGGAAACAAAATGCCAGCCGGTTTCTGGACTATATCCGGGAAAATGAGACCGACTTCATCCGTTTCAAGACTA
Source organism: Tannerellaceae bacterium (assembly GCA_031274415.1). GTDB lineage: Bacteria > Bacteroidota > Bacteroidia > Bacteroidales > Tannerellaceae > DFXE01. The sequence goes on from JAISQD010000122.1 coordinate 2,609, forward strand.
AGCTCCTGTTGGACGACGCCGGCGGAGACCCGGTTAAACGCTCCTCCCTGATATCTGATATTATCCGTTCCATATCGGTTATACCCGACAATATCGCCCGTACCGTCTATATCCGCGAATGCAGTACAATGATGGAGATTGACGAACGGGTGTTGCTGAATGAGATCAATAAGATACGGTTGGACAAAAGCGGGAAACGGCCGGAGCATCCATCGCCGCCGCCGGCCGCAGACAGTACGGCGTCTCAGGATAGCGCCGGAGAATCCCCTGCCCCTCAACAGGAAACCACGCCGGCCAACCAACCCGAACAGTCGCCCTTCGAGGCGTATGAATTAGCCCTGTTGCGCTATATCGTCCGGTATGGCGAACGGGTGTTGTTTGATTACACGGAGGAAGGGACTGAAAGGAAGGTCGTCATCCGTGTCGCGGAATATATCCGCCAAGAATTGGAGCAGGACGGTTTATACTTTATCACCCCGTTGTTTAAAAAGATGCTGGACGAAGCAACGGACAGGAACAGGGGGGAAGGATTTGTCGCTTCCCGTTACTTCCTCTCACACCCGGATGCCAACGTGAGCAGGCTGGCCGCCAACCTGATCGGCGAAAAATACCAGCTCAGCAAGTACCATAGCAAATACCGTGAGCTTCAATCGGAAGAGGATAAACTGACGCAACTGATCCCTTATGAGTTGCTTAGTTTTAAAAACGCGCACATCCAACAGCAGATTCGGGAAACCGGACTGAAAATAAAAGCGTTTCCGCCGGGCGGAAACCCGGAACAGGTGACCGAATTGATGAAACAGCAGGATGACTTGAACAAAATCAAGAAAGCCCTTAGCAAGAGAATAGGAGAACGTATTATACTAAAAATTTAACCCGTATGAATTTTCTGAAAACAGAAGACGTAGTCAAACAGTATTCCGGACATCTCGCCCTGAACAAGGTGAGTATAGAGGTGCCGGAAGGGAAAATATTCGGTTTGCTTGGCCCGAACGGGGCAGGGAAAACCACATTGATCCGTATTATCAACCGCATCACCGCACCGGACAGCGGCAGTGTGCTGTTTGACGGACGGAAGTCGCGTCCGGAAGATATTTACAGGATCGGTTACATGCCCGAAGAGCGGGGATTGTATAAGAAAATGAAAGTCGGCGAACAGGCGGTCTATCTGGCGCAACTGAAAGGATTGTCGTACCCGGAGGCCAGGAAGCGCCTGGTGAAGTGGTTTGAAGAATTTGAGATCATCTCCTGGTGGAACAAAAAACTGGAAGAACTCTCCAAAGGGATGCAACAGAAAGTACAGTTTATCATCACGGTTATCCATGAACCGGAACTGCTTATTTTCGATGAGCCGTTCAGCGGCTTCGACCCGGTGAACACCGACAGGCTGAAACAGGAGATCCTGAAGCTGAAAGAGGCGGGGCGTACCATCATTTTCTCGACCCATAACATGTCGTCCGTAGAAGAGATATGCGACGATATCGCCCTGATCAACCGTTCGGAAGTCGTCCTCTCAGGCCATGTATCGGAGATACGCAGCCGGTTTAAAACAAATACGTTTACCCTGATCGTCCGCTCGCGGGTAAATCCCGCCGACCTCCCGCCGGATCTCTTTTCCGTATTGAAGCTGAATGTGTCGGACGATTCAACCGAATTACAAATCAAAAAGAGCGGGGAGCTAAGCAATTCGGAACTGCTGGTGCGGTTGGCTAAACAGTATGAGATTATCTCGTTTACCGAAGAATTACCTTCTATGAACGACATCTTTATAAACACCGTTTCCGGTACAAATCTTTAACCATTATGAGCAAGTTAGGCATTATTATCAAGAGAGAATATCTACGGCGGGTAAGTAAAAAGTCGTTTATTATACTGACGATCCTTACCCCCTTCCTGTTTGTCGCCATGATCGCTGTCACCTTTTGGCTGGCTACGATCAAAGGAGATGAGGTACACACGGTGGCGATCATGGATACCACAGGGAAATACGCGTCCCTTTTCAAGGATACGGAAAGCTACCGCTTTATCCATAGCGATAAATCGTTAAGCGACTACAGGCAGAATCCGGACAAAGAGATAACGGCCTTTTTGACCATTACCGACGACCTCCTGAAAAACCCTAAAGCGGCTGCGCTCTATTCCGAAAAACAGATCCCGGGCGAGCTGAGCCGCATGGTGAATCAGGTGTTGACCAAACAGTTGGAAAGCGAAAAATTAGCCTCTTACGACATCCCAAACCTGAAAGAGATCATTGCCGACAGCAAAGTCAATTTCAGTATCCAGACCATAAAATGGGGTGAAGATGGAAAAGAGGGCGCCTCTTCCACTATGGTCGCCTCTCTTGTTGGCATTCTTTTTACCGTGATCGTGTTTATGTTTATCATGATGTACGGCGCGATGGTTATGCAGGGCGTGATGGAGGAAAAAACCAATCGTATTATCGAGATTATGGTTTCGTCCGTCCGCCCGTTCGACCTGATGATGGGGAAGATTGTCGGTATCGGCTTTGTCGGGCTGACACAGGTATTTCTCTGGGGTATACTGACATTCGTATTAACCGGTATCGGACAGTTCGCGCTGGGTGGCGCCGTCGATCCGGCAACGATAGGGCAGGGGGCAAATATGATGAGTCCGGCCATGGACATGACGGATATGGGCAGTATGGGACAAACGGGCGAATGGCTCGAAATCCTGAGTACCATCAACTTTACCGAAATCATCAGTTTCTTTATCCTCTATTTTATCGGCGGATATTTACTGTATGCCTCCGTCTTTGCGGCGATAGGGTCTGCCGTCGACCAGCCGGAAGACACCCAGCAGTTTATGACCCCTATCTTGATCTTCATGACGTTCGCATTCTATGCCGGTATGTACAGTATGGAAAATCCTGACGGCCCGTTGGCCTTTTGGTGCTCGTTCATTCCTCTCACCTCTCCGATCGTGATGATGATACGCTTGCCGTTCGACGTCCCCATGTGGCAAAATATCGTATCGGTGGTGCTGCTCTACGCGACCTCAATCGGGATTACATGGCTTTCGGCCAAAATATACCGTGTAGGTATATTAATGTACGGGAAAAAGCCCAATATAAAAGAGATGATCAAATGGGTAAAATATAAATAACATTGCGAAGGTGTCTTGTACTGAAAAAAGTTTACAGTAGTAGTAACATAAAAACTGTAAAGAAATGCGAACGACAAAAGGAGTAGATGATGCTTTTCGTATAAAGATAATCAAAGAGCATCTGTCAGG
>JAISQD010000135.1 GCA_031274415.1 Tannerellaceae bacterium
GGCAATGAAATCGTGGCCGAAGACGGCGGCGTATTCCCCGACAACGACCACCAGATTAATTTCATCGAGTCGCTACGCAGCCGCAAGAAACCGAACGGGGATGTCGAAGAATGTCACCGCAGCGCCACGCTGGTACATCTCGGCAACATTGCCTACCGCGTAGGAAACAAGCAGCTTTTGTTCGACGGCGACACCGAAAAGTTCCTGAACAACGAACAGGCGAACGTCCTCGCACGCGGAGCGTACAGGAAAGGATATGAGATTCCTGAACAGGTATAAGACGAGATGAAAGGAGCGAATAATAAAGTTGTCCTCGCGCTGATCGGAGCAGGTGGGCGCGGGACACAGGTCATTCTCGGCATGAAGCAATGCACCGAAAACGTCGAAGTGAAGTACGTCTGCGACGTCGACAGCGAACGGGGCGGAAGCGCCGTACAGGAGCTGTCGGCATTGCAGGGCTTCGCGCCGGAAAAGGTGACCGATATGCGGAGGGTATTTGACGACAGGGATGTGGATGCCGTCGTCGTCACCACACCGGAGCATTGGCATGCGCTGGCGACCATCCGGGCATGCGAGGCGGGAAAAGACGTGTACGTCGAAAAGAATGTCTGCCTCACGCTCGAAGAGGGGAAGAGGATGATCGACGCAGCCGCCAGGAACAAGTCTATCATACAATGCGGCACGCAAAACCGGAGCGGCGACTATGCGTTGGCGGCAAGGGACTACATCGCTTCGGGCGAACTGGGCGCCATTGTCACCGTCAAAGCCTACTGTATGCTGCCCGGGACGCGCGAGTGGATACTGAAACCCGACAGCTCCGTCCCCGACGGATTAGACTGGGATCAGTGGCTCGGCCCGGCGGAGAAAGTACCCTACAACGTATCCCGCCATAAGGCCTGGTCTGACTGGTGGGCTTATTCGGGAGGCGCGTCCATGTCGGGCGACGCTTCGCATGTGATCGATCTGGCGCGTATGGCGTTGGGCGACCCCGGGCTGCCAAGTGCGGTGTACTGCGCCGGCGGCAGGGTGATTTTCAATGACCGGCGCGACATCCCCGACAACCAGACGGTCGTCTTCGATATGGGCGCCTACCCCATCACGCTCGAAGCTTCGCAGTATGGGGATTATATGGCCAAAACGCCACAGGAGGTGCGTTTCAGCGATCAGTTCCCGGAATGGAGGAACAACGCCACACGGATCGAAATATATGGAACAAAAGGATTGATGTTTCTCGGACGTCATGGCGGCGGATGGCAGGTCTTCGGTAAAGATATGGCAGTGCTGGCCGAAAAGCCCGGCTATTTCCCCGACGAACTGCACCAACGTAATTTCATCGAATCCATCCGCACGCGGAAAACGCCCAACGCCCCCATCGAGCAGGGCGTCATCAGCGCATCCATGATCAATCTCGCCAACCTCTCCTACCGTTCCGGTAAAAAGGTGTTGGGCATTGATCCCGAAACAGGCGCGGTGACGGGAAACGAGGAAGCCGCCGCATTGGATAACCGGTCTTACAGGGAGGGATACAGGCTTTGAAAAAGAAAAGACTATTTCCGGCCGGAAAGACCGTATGGATGGTGATAGCGGGGTTTGTTGTGATCGCAGGAGCGGTGGCCGGTTATGTTATCCGGCAGACAAAAAACCGTGTACAGATCGAATTTGATATTCATATCAACAAGGAGGCCGTCTATTTGTCGACTTATGCCGAACCGCCTCAATTTGCCATATGGCTTGAGGATCCGGAGAGCGGTAAGCGGGAACAGGTGTTCGTGACCTACCGCGGAGGGAGCGGCGACTGGGAGGGTAAAGCGGATGTTCCCGTAGCGATTCCACATTGGACAACGGTATTCCATGACGGCAAACAGACCCTGAGTGATGCCGTATCAGGCGCCACGCCGAGGGATGAATATTTCCGTGTGCGCATCGAGGTACGCCCCGGCTCGCGGTGGATTTGCTGGATTGAGATGAACCTGGCCGGCGACTACAACGAATACTATCCCCAATTCAACCGCGTCACCAAAGAAGAAGACGAATTTTCGTGCGGACAGCCCGCCTTGCTCTACCGGGCGGACATCGAAGCGACGAAAGGGAACCACTATCTTCCGCAGATCGTATCCATGTCGCTTTGGAACAACGGCGAGAATACTCTTCTCCCTTTAGATTCTACGATTACGACCGCACAATATGTCTTTGACGAGATCAGTGTACAGATCGTCGAACCTAAACCGGTGATTATTAATTTAAAAAATATTGATCAACAGGATGTTTTAAAATAAATACATATAAACAACGTACCATGAAAAAGATAAATCTTGGAAAGTCCGGTATTCCGGTATCGGCAATGACAGTCGGCTGCTGGCCATTCGGCGGCGGCGAATACTGGGGCGAACAGTCACAGAAAGATGTGGATCATGTCGTGCATGCCGCTCTCGACTTGGGAGTGAATGCGTTCGACACGGCGGAAATGTACAATAACGGGGAAAGCGAGCGTTCGTTGGGCAAAGCGCTCAAAGGACGCAGGAGCGAAGCGGTTGTCATCTCGAAAATCAGCCCGTCGAACTGCCGCCATGTCCGCAAACATTGTATTGAAAGCCTGCAACGGCTCGGTATGGACTACCTCGACTCCTACATGCTTCACTGGCCGATCAATAAGTTGGCGGTCGAACATTTCACCTCCGACAAAAGCGTCATCGAACAACCGCCAACGGTGGAAGAGGCCTATGCCCAGCTCGACGAACTGAAAAAAGAGGGGCTGATCCGCTCCATCGGAATGAGTAACTTCGGACGCAGGCAAATGGAAGAGGTTGTCAAAACCGGTGTACAGGTGGACGTCAACGAAATGTCCTACAATATTGTTTCACGCGCTATTGAAGCCGAAATCGCACCCTATTGCATGGAACACCATATCAGCATCATAGGCTCAATGGGTTTACAGCAGGGATTGCTGGCAGGCATCTATAAAACGCCAAACGACGTACCCAAACACCAGGCGCATTCGCGGCATTTTCCCGATTACCGCGGCGGCGAGACTTCGCGTCACGGGGAGGCCGGCGCAGAAAAAGAGATATTCGAAGTGGTAGACCGGTTGCGCGAGATTGCCGCCAGCCTGCATATACATATTGCACAACTGGCGATTGCATGGATACTGAAAAAACCTTTTATGGCGTCCACGCTTGTCGGATCGCGTAATATCGACGAGTTGAAAATCAATGTAGAAGCCTGTTCGCTGACCCTCCCCGACGGGATAGAAGCCCTGATTGACGAAATCAGCCAACCGGTACTTGACATACTGGGCAACAACCCCGACTATTACGAACACTCCTCAAAAAGTAGAATATTCTAAATCAATTAATCATTATGTTACAAGGAATCAGCCCACACATATCGCCCGAACTCCTGAAGATATTGATGGAGATGGGGCATGGCGATGAGATCGTTTTCGGCGACAGCAATTTTCCTGCCGCCTCGCACGCCCAACGCCTCGTTCGCGCCGACGGACACAGTATAACCACTTTGCTGGATGCCATATTGCCGCTTTTCCCGCTCGATTATGCGGTCGACTTTACGGCTCTGCTGATGGCTTACTGCGGCGACAAGGAACCTCTCGTCTGGAGTAAGTACAGGAGTCTGTTAAGCGCACGTCCCAACGGCGACAAGCCGCTACAGACGCTGACGAAGCCTGAGTTTTACGACCGTGCCACAAAAGCGTACTGTGTCGTGGCGACGAGCGAAGCAGAAAGTTTCGCCAATCTGATTATTCGCAAAGGTGTTATAAAATGAGGAGAAAATGACCATGAAAATAGAAAAACTGGAATTATTTAAAGTACCGCCACGGTGGTTGTTTCTGAAAATTACAACCGACGATGGATTTACCGGCTGGGGCGAACCGGTGGTCGAAGGACGCGCCGATACGGTTGAAGCCGCCGTAAAAGAGCTGTCGCCTTACCTGATCGGCCGCGACGCCTCGCAGATAGAGGATATATGGCAGACGCTGTACCGTGGCGGATTCTACCGTGGCGGCCCGATCCTGAGCAGCGCCATATCGGGTATCGACGAAGCCCTGTGGGACATCAAAGGGAAAGCGACCGGACTGCCTGTCTACAATCTTCTCGGAGGTGCGGTGCGTACCAAGATGATGGTGTACCAATGGATCGGTGGCGACCGTCCATCGGACGTGGCGGCGGCGGCAAAGGAGAAGCAGCTATCCGGACTGAAAGCCATCAAGATGAACGGCACCGAAGAGCTGGAGTGGATCGACTCTTTCGGCAAGATAGACGAAGTGGTGGAACGGGTATCCGGTATCCGCGAAGCGTGCGGAAAGGAGTTCGGTATCGGGATAGATTTCCACGGACGGGTTCATAAAACGATGGCAAAAGTGCTGATGAAGGAGCTGGAGATATACCGTCCGATGTTTATCGAAGAGCCTGTACTGGCCGAGAACGGCGAGTATTTCAAGATGCTCTCCGAACTGGTATCTACGCCCATCGCGACAGGGGAGCGCCATTATACCCGCTGGGATTTCAAACACCTCTTCGAACAGGGCGCCGTCGATATTATCCAGCCCGACCTAAGCCACGCGGGAGGGATTAGCGAATGTAAAAAGATTGCGACAATGGCCGAAGCCTACGACATCACCATTGCCCCGCACTGCCCGCTTGGCCCTATCGCCTTTGCAGCCTGCCTGCAACTCGACTTCAACTCGGTCAACGCCATCATTCAGGAAACGAGCGCAGGAATCCATTACAACGTGGGGGCGGATCTGCTGGATTATATCCACAACCCCTCGGTGTTTGACTTTAAGGACGGCTACATTGAGCTGTTCGACGGCCCCGGTTTGGGTATCGAGGTGGATGAGGAAAAGGTCAGGGAAATGGCAAAGACCGGACATAGCTGGAAAAACCCCGTTTGGCGTAGCGCTTCCGGGGTGGTAGCGGAATGGTAAAACAATCAATAAATGATACTATTATGTGTCGATACAGTATAGTTTTTTTGGTTTTTATAGCGGTTTATTTCCTGACGGGGACAGGTACAGCCGGTGCGCAATCCGCATCGCCGCTGCCTGTCTCCATGCAGGAACGCGTACCGTCCGATTGGGAAGGCGGCGAAGGGGCATGGATGGCCGTCAACCGTATTGAAGCGTGGAACCCCTCCGAAACAGCCCTCATCATTTGCGACATGTGGGACAAACACTGGTGCGACCTGAGCAATGCCCGTTTCGAAGAATTGGCCGTCGCCCTGAATGGCGTTGTCGCCGAAGCCCGCCGGAAAGGGGTGAAAATCGTCCACGCCCCCAGCGACTGCATGGATTATTACACGGATTATCCGCAACGCAAAGAGGCGATGAAATACAGGGATGCAAAAATGGCCGCCTTAGCCAACGGCGAAAAGCTGCCCTCGGAAAAGGATGCCGTATGGCCTGTCGACGCGTCGGACGAGGGATGCGAAAGCGAGGGCTGCCATCCTCACCGGGCATGGACAAAACAGACAGACCTCCTCGCGATCGAAAAGGGCGACCTGATCAGCGATTCGGGGGCCGAACTCGGCGCCTATTTCAAAAAGAAAGGCATCAAGAATGTGATTCTGACGGGCGTCGCCACCAATATGTGCGTCATGGCACGCTCTTTCGGGCTTCGCGCCATGAAACGGATGGGCATGAACGTGGTACTGATGCGCGATATGACCGACCTGATGTACAATCCGGCAAAAGCGCCTTTCGTAGACCACTTCTCCGGCCTCGACCTGATGGTGGAATACATCGAAACCTACGTTTGTCCGTCGATCGTCTCCTCCGGCTTCACCCATAAAAAGCCATTCAGGTTCTCCGGAGACCGTCGCAAACGCATCGCTTTCCTGACGGCGGAGGGCGAATACCATGCCAACCAGCGCCTGCCGGAATTTGCGCACGAACTGACACTGAAAAACATCCACTGCGATTTCGCACTGGGCGTTCCACGCATGGAAGGGCCGGGACGCCATAACCTTGAAAACCTGCAAATACTCGAAGAGGCCGACCTGGCAATCCTCTTTATCCGCCGCCGTGCGCTCGAGCCGGAAAAAATGACGATAATAAAGAACTATATACGTAGCGGACGTCCGGTATTGGGTATCCGCACCTCGTCGGTCGCTTTCGACGCCAACGGAAATGTCCCCCGCGAGGGTGGAGGCATCGTAGCGGCCACCGAAAAGGCTTCCGGCTTCCTGGAGCAATGGCCTGAATTAGACAGGGATATCTGGGGAGGAAATTACCACGGACACTACGAACACCTGGAAGAGGGAACGGAGATCACGATTGTGCCGGGCATGGAAAACCATCCCCTGCTGAAAGGCGTGGGGCCGTTCAATAGCCTCAACTGGCTGTATCAATGTGCTCCGTTACGTTCCGAAAAGGCGCAGGTGCTGCTGCTGGGCGCCAATCCCGGTAAACCGCTCGAACCCGTTTTCTGGCTCAACGGCGACAACATCATCTATACCTCGCTCGGACATTGGGACGACTGGGAAATCGAAAGCTTCCGCCGCCTGATGTTCAATACCGTAACCTATCTGTTGAACCAACCCATCGCCGCGTCGGTCGACGTCGACATGGAGAAGCGGGCGCAGGAACTCAAGAATCTCCGTTGGGGAATGTTCATTTGCTGGTCGTTCAGTACGTTCTCCGGCGAGGAATGGACGCACGATGTCAAAGATGTCGGCTTCTTCCGCGCAAAAGAGGTCGACACCGATCAATGGGCGAGGACGGCAAAAGAGGCGGGAATGGGATACATCCTTTTTCTGACGAAACACCACGACGGCTTTTGCCTGTGGGACACGCAGACCACCGACCGCAAGGTGACAAAGGCGCCGCTCGGAAAGGATGTCTTGGCGGAATTGCGCAACTCGTGCGACAAATACGGGATCAAACTCGCCCTTTATTTCTCCGAAGGTGAATTTGACTGGCCAAAACCACCGGCCGGCCAACCGGTCGACAAGGAGGTGCTGCAAAACGGCGGAGGCCTGAACCCGGAGATGAAGAAAGCACAACTCAAGGAACTCCTCACCGGCTACGGCCCGATCGAATACATCTGGTTTGACCACGCTGTCGGCACGGGCGGGTTAAGCCACGAAGAGACGACAGCCTGGTGCAAACAGTTTCAACCCGCCTGCTTTATCGGATACAATCACGGCGACCAAACGACCGCCGATATCCGCCTCGGCGAAATGGGCAAACCCGGCACGCTTGAAGACGCCGAGGGGAGTCCCTACATGGAGAAAAACCTGAAAAACAGGTGGAAATTAGCCGAATTTACCTACCCGATCCTGCCGGATCATAAAGGCGGAGCCATGTGGTTCTATTCCTTACCGGAGCATGATCAATTGGTGCATCCCGTGTCTAAGCTTTGGGAGGATTACCGGGGCGCGGTGAAATACGGGAATATCTTTTCTATCGACGTCGGGCCGGATTACAACGGAAAACTCCGCGACGTGGATGTCAAGACGTTGCAAGAGGTCGGGCGGCTGATCCGGGAACATTATCCGGACTGAATTATACATTATAAACATATAATCAATCATGTACAGAAGAGAGTTTCTAAGAGCAGGCGTAGCGGGCGTGGCGGGGATCACGCTGGGAAACGGGTTGTCGTTCGGGAAGCCGCTGGCAGGCGCCAACGACAGGATTGTACTGGCGCTGATCGGTTGCGGCGGTCGTGGGACGGACTGTATCATCAATTGCTGCAAAACCAATGACCAGGTGGTCATCAAGACGGTGTGCGACGTCAACAGGTCAAAGTTGGCGCAAGCGGCCGAAAGGATAGAAAAAGAATTTGGTTACCGTCCGGGAACCACAGAAGAGATGCGCCGTATCTTCGACGATAAAGAGGTGGATGCCGTATGGATCGCCACGCCCGAACATTGGCACATGCTTGCCGCTATCTGGGCTTGTCAGGCAGGCAAAGATGTGTATGTGGAAAAGAATCTGTCCGTCAATATCTTCGAAAGCCGTCAATTAGTCGAAGCGGCAGCCAAATACAACCGTATCGTTCAGGCGGGGCTTCAAAACCGGAGCGCGTCGCAGGGCTTTTCGGCAAGGGAATATATCCAAAGCGGTAAACTGGGGAAAATAGTCACCGTAAAAACCTATTTTATGCTGGGCGGCAATAAGTTTACCGAAGCCCCCGAAACGCCGGTTCCCGCATGGCTCGACTGGGATAAATGGTTAGGCCCGGCGCCTTACCGCCCCTACAGCCCCTCCATCGTCAGCGAATACGGACGGGGCGGCTGGCAAAACTACTGGGCATACAGCGGGGGAGAGCTGGACGACGAAGCCTCCCACACGCTGGACTTCACCCGTATGGTACTCGGCGACCCGCCCCATCCGAAGTCCGTATACAGCTGGGGAGGCCATTATGCCTACGGGGGAACGGGCGAAACGCCGGAGTTTCAGACCGTCACGTTTGAGTTTGACGAGTATGTGATCACCGCCGATGGCGGGACGTCGTGCGGCTATATGCAGAAAGCGTCCGGCGAGATCCGTAACGACCCGAAACGCTTCCCCAATTGGCGTAATTACTCCGCCCGCGTAGAGATCTACGGAACGGAGGGGCTGATGTACCTCGCCCGTCACGGCGGCGGCTGGCAGGTGATCGGCGCGAACGACAAAATTGTGGCCGAAGATGGCGCGGTATTCCCCGACAATGCCCATCAGAAGAACTTCATCGACTGTCTGCGCAGCCGCAAAAAGCCGAACGGCGACATTGAAGAATGTCACCGGAGCGCTACGCTGGTGAATATGGGGAATATCGCCTACCGCGTCGGAAACAAACACCTGTCGTTCGACGGGAAAACCGAACAATTCATCGGCGACAAGCAGGCTAACGCCCTCGCACGCGGGACTTCCAGGAAAGGATATGAAATACCGGAAAAAGTATAATATGAAACAGCTAAAAGCATTTAAAGAGAAATTGGCGAAAGGAGAGGCGGTTTACGGCCCCTTTATGAAAACGGTAGATGCCGCCTTTGTGGAGTGTGCAGGATATTCCGGTTTCGATTTCGTCATACTGGATATGGAACACGGGCCGGTCGGTTTTTCCGGCCTGCAACAGTTGATTCGCGGAGCGGAAGCTTCCGGCATCCTGCCCATCGTACGCACGTATGATTCGTCCGAAACAGCCGTGAGCAAAGCGCTGGACCTGGGCGCAAAAGGAATACAGGCGCCGCAGATACAGTCGGCGGAAGAGGCGGAAGAGGTCGTAAGGGTAGCCAAATACTTCCCCGACGGGGAACGTGGCGTCTGCCGTTTTGTGCGGGCGGCGAACTACTCGTCCACGCCCCGCAACGACTATTTCAAAGAGGCCAACGAAGCGTTGGTCATCCTGCAGGTCGAAGGGCGGCAGGCGTTGGATCAACTGGACAGTATTTTAAGCGTGAAAGGGTTGGACATCCTTTTCATCGGCCCCTACGACCTGTCGCAATCGCTCGGCGTTCCGGGACAGGTTTCGCATCCTGTGGTGGTCGAAGCGATCGGAAAGATTACGGAACAGGCAAAAAAGGCCGGCGTCGTCACCGGCGTATTCTGCGATACGTTTGAGGCGGCCGCCCTGTGGCGCAAAGCCGGCATACAGTACCTCTCCTATTCCGTCGACGTCGGTATCTATACCGAAGCCTGTACACAGATTGTCCGTCAATTGCATGCAAACACCGAATAAAGTATAACCCTAAAAATAGTGTATCGTGAATCCAAAAAAGAATATACCCAATCTGATCACCCCCGGCTACGTTTTCACATTTGCGTTGGTCGCCCTGCTTTTTTTCCTCTGGGCGCTGCCCAATGTGTTGAACGATATCCTGATCAAACAGTTTCAGAAATCGCTCGAATTGTCGCGCTTTGAGGCGGGACTTATCCAGACCGCTATCAAGTTAGGCTATTTCTGCCTCGCTATACCTGCGGGACTTTACATGCAACGGTTCGGCTATAAGTCGGGGCTTCTCACGGGATTGCTGGTCTTTGCCGCCGGCTGTTTCCTGTTTTATCCTGCGGCAACCTCCGGCGTTTACTTCATTTTCCTGAGCGGTATCTTTGTCATCGGCAGCGGATTATCTTTTCTCGAACTTGGCGCCAATAGCTTTATTACTACGCTTGGCGACCCGTCGACGTCGGCACGCCGCCTGAATCTGGCGCAGTCGTTCAACCCAATAGGCGGTATCACCGGCGTTACGCTGGGGACGCTGTTTATCTTTTCGGGCAACGAGCCGACAAAAGAGCAGATCGCCGAAATGAAAGCGCAGGTCACCGCAACGGGGAACGCCTATATGGACTTCCTTCAGACCGAAAACAGCCGCGTATGGCCTACCTATATCATTATCGGTATCCTCGTGCTGGTTGTCGCCCTGTTGATCTGGAAAACGAAATTCCCCAAAGTAGACGTATCCGGCGATGCGCAGCACAAGGGCAGTTTCAGGGCATTACTCCAATATCCCCATTGGTACGGCGCCATTATTTCACAGTTCTTTTATCTGGGCGCACAACTCGGGACATGGAGTTACCTGATTACCTACGTGCAGGAAAACAGCCCGATGACGGAAAAGCAGGCCGGCGGACTATTGGTCGCCAATATGATCATTTTCATGGTAGGCCGCTTCTTCTCTACCTACCTGATGAAATGGGTGCAGGCCACCCGCCTGATGGGAATCTACGCATTAGTTAACATCGGCCTGGCAACGGTGGTGATACTGGGATCGGAATGGGCGTCGTGGACAGGCATCCATGGTATTTCGTACTGGATCGGAATCTGTGCGATGATGGCGACTACCTTTTTCATGTCGCTCATGTACCCGACCAATTTCGCATCGGGCGTAAAAGGCCTGGGGCCACATGCCAAATTAGGCGCATCCATATTGGTCATGAGCCTGATAGGAGGCGCGATACTGACGCCCCTCATCGGTTTTATCGCTGATGCCCCATGGGCAAAAGCCATAGCGCCGGGCATGCTCATCCCCATCGTTTCCTACGCCGTCATCGGCTGGTACGCCTTCTACGGCTCCCGTCCGCGAGGCCCCATTTACGAATGACCTCCATATGGCGAACAGGTAGATGGTGCAGAGGAATTTCTGTTGGCTCTATACCGTTTGGTGCGGGGACTTTCCTATACCCACACCAAACGTTATAGAGCCTTTCTGTTTTCCTGATTCAATTCTTGCGCTTACGAAATCTTACAATACATAAAAATACGATAAAAGAGATAAGAAACCCACCACACATGGAAATTAATGAAATGATGACATTGTTAATGCCGTCATTCTTGGATATATTTATTAAGTCATTCGATACTAACAAATCTCTAACCAAATTAACGCTCGGCATCGCTACTACTACTGCTATTGCTATAATAAAATGACTCTTATCTTTATCCGTCGGCTTTTCTTTCATTGATTCTTTTTTTTGCATTTATTTATTACAAACACAATTAGCACAGGTATAATAGTAAAACTTATTATTATTACAAATACACCAATCATTGCAAAAACACCTCTATTCATTTTTACATGAAAAAGGTCGATATATTTCAAGAAATATGTAATGCAATTGCCTGCTAAAATAGCGGGTATAACACACATTATGAACTTTTGTCTCCCGTAAGTGGGCTGGCTGGCACGTTCGCGGAAGGGTTGTATAACACACATAATGTACTTTTGTATCTTACTCATCATTCCCTTTTGTTATTTGTTACCCTTTGTGATTTTATTCGCCGGTAAATTTACTTTGTTTTTATTTGCAGGCAAATACTTTCGGCAAAAAAACGCTATCTTTGTGTTTATAAATCTATTATTCAATGAAACTAAGGAACGTATTATTTGTCTTTTTATGCAGTATAGCTGTCACATCATTTGTTGCGGCTGAGGGAGGAGAGAGGCCGGAGCTGAAGTTCGGGAAAAACGGTAAGTTTAAAATTATGCAGATGACGGATTTGCATTACGAATATTCCCTGAAGCATGGGAAACCGGAGCATACGCTGGAGTTGGTGGAAAAGGCGATCAAGGTGGTGCAGCCGGATCTGATTATGCTGACGGGGGATATCGTGTCGCTGTTTGCCACGCCGCAAGAGGAACGTACCCCCCAGCTGACCCTCCAGGCCTGGTCGGATATTATCCGGCTGCTTGAGGCGTCCAAGATTCCATGGGCGGTGACGTTCGGCAATCACGACCGCGAATTTCTGCTCACCAACCGCGAAATTATCGAATTTCTGCAACAGCACCCCCACAACCTGACGGTCAACGGCCCCGAGAATATTTCGGGGAACGGGAATTACGTATTGGAAGTGGCCTCGTCCAAACAGCCCGGCAAAACGGCGGCAGCCCTGTATTGTTTCGATTCCAAATCGCAAGACAAGTGGATCAGCTATGACCAGATCAACTGGTATGGCGAACAAAGCCGCTCGCTGACAGCGCAGAACGGGGGCGAACCGCTGCCCGCGCTGGCCTTTTTCCATATACCGCTCAGGGAATACTGGGATATTTTCAAGAAACCCGGCACGATCGGCATACAGGATGAAGACGTCTGCGCCCAAGACATCAATTCGGGACTGCTGGCCGCTTTTTACGACCAGAAAGATGTGATGGGTATGTTTGTCGGCCATGACCACAACAACAACTACATCGGTTGCCTGCACAACATCTGCCTGGCCTACGGGTATACCTCCGGCTGTCAGGCCTACGGCGAATACGGGCGCGGCGTCCGGGTCATCGAACTGACCGAAGGGAAACGGACATTCACCACCTGGTTGTTGAAACTCTTCAACTGCGTGCATACGCAAAGGTCATGGAGCCCCGTTGAAGAGATAAAACCGGAGTATCTGGTCACCTACCCCGATTCGTTCGTCAAGGAATAGCCCCGCCGTCGCCCGTCCGGATATAGTCCTGGAGGGCTTGGACGTAGCTGTCAAAGGCGTCCACTCCTTTGGAGGTGATACGGCAAACGGTGCGGGGGCGTTTGCCGTCAATAAATTTACGGACTTCGATATACCCCGCTTCGCTAAGCTTTTCGATATGCACGCTGAGGTTGCCGGCTGTCGCGCCGGTTTTCTCCCTGATAAACACGAAGTCCGCCTCTTCCACCGAGATCAGTATGGATACGATGGCCAGCCGTTGTTGCGACAGCAGCAGGGGGTCGAGGTCTTTAAACATCTTGTTT
>JAISQD010000167.1 GCA_031274415.1 Tannerellaceae bacterium
ATGATAATTACGTTATCACCACAATCAACATGCGGCGTAAAATTGGGCTTGTACTTCCCACGCAAAAGCTTCGCAACTTTTGAGCAGATACGTCCCAAAGATTGCCCGGTTGCATCTACTACAACCCATTCTTTGTTTACAGTTGCCCTGTTGGCAGAAATGGTCTTAAAACTTAAAGTATCCACTTGCTTAAAATGATTTTAATTAATAAACTCTTACTTTGGATAATATTCGGCTTGCAAAGGTACGGGATTTCTTGGAAATACAAAACATTTGTGAATCTTTTTCATCGAAAGAAATACCCTAACGAAAAAGTAACATTATTTTGGAAGACAGGAAATTCGTCATCGTTTTTTACCGTACGCCTGTCCGATGTGCCGCAAAGAACCGTTATAGAAAAGAAGACTTTCCTGTATTCAACGCTGATTCCGGCATTGACGCACAGGTCAAAAACGTCAGGATCTTTCTCCACCACAACAGGTTCGGGATTCTCCCCCATGTTTTCCATCTTTGTTTCGCCAAACAGATGAAAGTCCAAAGCCGGCCCGCCATAAACAGCCAGCTTCACCCCTGAGATAGGGATATTGAAGGCAATATCGAGCGGTAACTGAACAGAATAACCACGGTATTTGGCATGTACCTGGTGCCTGCCCGATGCATCAGGCGCAGAAAGATACGTCCCTCCCTGAAAGGCAAAAGAGATTTCGGGACGAAAAGAGAACCGCCGGTAAAACGGCACGTCGGCCAGTCCGGCGACAGAAAACCCCAACCGTCCGCCCGGGCGGTAATCCAGATCGATCCTTTGAGTCAACGCAGAATAAGCCAATCCTGCGCGGACGCCATACGTGATCTGGGCGGCGACAGGCATCAGCATCATCACTGCGCATATCATCAAACCGGTTTTTCTTACACCTCTACACATACTTGTATCTCCATCGTTTTTTCAAAACAAAGGTAAGACAGTCCGTGCAAATACACAACCGAATGGCTACTTTTATTCAAGTGTCTTTCCAAATCCTACCTTTGGGGACAGATGTTTAACGGTATTTAGTATTTAAACGCCAAAACTACGGGGCTGTTTTGAGGCTGTTTTTATTTTTTTTACACATGTCGATTGCACTCGAAACTTTCATCCGCTTTTCTTTACCAAATGACGAATTTCATATCAATGACTATTTTTATAGCGAATAATAGGGGTTAATCAAAAAAATAATTATACTTTTACATATCAAACTAATTTTGAAATGAAAAAAACCCTGTTTTTTTTATTCGTTTATCTGCTTATTGGGGCGAAAGAGCTATATGCGCTACCGGATACCCAAAGTAAAATTGCATATCTGTATACTGCAGAAAACGGTTTGTCGAGTACAAAAGTTACCCGTTTGATGCAAGACGTTAACGGGTTCATCTGGATCGGGACAGAAGATGGCCTGAACAGGCATGATGGATTTAATTTTGTGATATATAAGAAGCAGCAGGATGATACGCTTTCTCTTAGAAGCAACCATATCACATCATTATTCCAGGATTCGAACGGCCGGATATGGGTCGGTACGACTAAAGGACTTGCCTATTACAACGCTATACACGAAGGGTTTATAAACGTATCCTTAGGCCAGCCCGACCATGTTGTGAAACAAAGCCGATGCGTCGATATCATCGAAGACAGCAAAGGGCGGTTATGGTTCGCCGTCTTCGGGACAGGTGTATTGTATTATTCCCCCCAGACGGAGGAGAGTACGCTGCTCTCCTTTTCCGAGGCGTCATCTTCCACGCTTTGCAGCGCATACATACGCACGCTGATTGAAGACAAAGAGGGGAATCTGTGGTTCGGCTCCCAGGACAACGGCATTTCGGTCTATAATCCCGTAACGGAAACCTTTACCCATTACAACACCTCCAACAGCCCCCTGCCCAGCAACCATATTTACGACCTGCTTTTGCTCAGGAACGGCAATGTATTGATTTCTACGTTAAAGGGGGGCGCCGCCATATACGACACAAAAAAGAAAGAGATCATCACGTATGCGGATGTCTTCAATACGCCCCTGACGCATTCCATCCTCCACAGCCTGGAAGACCGTGATGGGAATCTGCTTCTGGGGACGGAAAGCTACGGCCTTATTCTTTTCGATCCCGAAAAACGCAAGATAGAACGGCATCCCGTTTTCCGCGAATATTCGGAAAAGGTCGGCGATTCGAACGTGTCATATATCTATGAAGGGTTACACGGTTACCTTTGGATTGCGTTGAATTACGAAGGCGTCTTTTGTGTAGGGAATGAGGATAGCGGATTCAAGGCGTTGCGAAAGATAAATAACAACCCCAACTCTTTGAATTGCAATCCCGTAACGGGTATTACCACCGATCAGGAAAAAAACGTATGGATCACGACCGACGGCGGAGGGCTAAACCACTACAATCCGTCTACCGGAAACTTTACCCATTATACGTATCATCCCCGGAAGAGCCAAAGCATCCCTGACAATGCCACGACCTGTGTCTTCTGCGACAGTAAAGACCGGATATGGATAGGTACGCGCACGGAAGGATTATGCCTGTTGAACAGGCAGACAGGGGGATTCTCCCATATCAAAGCCAGGGATGACGGACTGCCCTCCAACTTCATAAAAAGTATTCAGGAAGACAAATACGGTTTCCTGTGGCTGGGAACCGAGGGCGGAGGGCTATCCCGTTTCGACCCGGAGAAGAACCTGTTCCACACCTTTCGCCAAGCAGACCATCACATGCTGGCCAGCGATTACATTACCATCCTTTTTATCGACAGCCGCGAGAGGTTATGGATAGGAACTAATCTCGGGATCAGTTGTATGGATGTGAAGTCCGGGACGTTTATCCCATTTGACCAGAACAACGGGCTTCACCGCAAGACGATCTTTTCCATAGCAGAGACCGCAGACGGCCGGATATGGATCGGTACGGCTATCGGGATGAACAGGTACGACCCCGATCAACAGGATTTCACGCTGGTTTATCCCCTTTCGCGGGAGCTCAGCTCCACAATTAACGGGATCATCGCTTATGATAACCAATTATGGATGAGCACAAACCACGGGATTATCCGGTATACCCCCCAGAACAAAGAGGTCAAACGGTATTACAAAAACAGCGGGCTGCCAAGCAACGAATTTATAGCCGGTTCGTATTACAAAAGTGGGGACGGCGAACTGTTCTTCGGCGGAATAAACGGTGTCAACTTCTTCCGTCCTGATGATATATACAATTACGATACCGCCTCAAAAGTCTATATCACAAACCTGAAGATATTCAACAAACCCGTATTGATCAATAAAGAGGTAGAAGACGGGCGGGTGATCCTCAAACAGAGCATTGCGGAGACGAAAAAGATCAAACTGAAATACAGCGACAAAAACTTCACGCTCGACTATGTAGCTATGGGTATCTTCGATGCCTATTCGGTTGTCTACGCCTGCATGTTGGAAGGTTTTGACAAAAAATGGACCTATTACAACTATACGCACCGGAGTATCACCTATACCAACCTCAATCCGGGCACCTATACTTTCCGTATAAAAGCCAGCAGCAACCCGGATGTCTGGGGGGATGAAACAACCGATTTAGTGATCGAAATAGAACCTGCCCCGTGGGATACATGGTGGGCGAAGCTGATTTATGCCCTTATAGTATGTATCATCATATACGCCTTGTCACGCTTTGCTTTTATCCATATCAAGGAGAAAAACGAATTGCAGATCGAACGGTTGAAAGTTAAGCAGCAGGAAGAGATCAATCAAGTCAGGATCAACTTCTTCACCAACATCAGCCATGAATTTCGTACCCCGCTAACCCTGATTATTGATCCGTTAAAACATTTGATTGCCAAAGACAAGAGTGAAGAGAGGAAACAGACAGGTCTCCTCATCCTCCGAAATGCCGAGCGGCTTCAACATCTTATCAATCAAATCCTCGACCTGAACAAGATAGAAGAAGGTAAAATGGAGTTGCATGTACAACCTTTCGAGCTTGTTTCATTCGTCTCCAAATCAATAAGTACATTTACCGAAATAACCAAACAAAAACATATCTCGCTGACATATACCTGGAACCCTGATAAAATCGACGTATGGTACGATCCCGACATGCTCGATAAATGTTTGAACAATATCCTGTATAATGCCTATAAATTCACCTCCGAAGGAGGGAAAATACATGTGAATATTCAAATGGATCAGGAGGGGGAAACGCACCTGACTGTCAGTGATACAGGCATCGGGATGAATGAAGAGATCAGGAAACATGTTTTTGAGCGTTTCTTTCAGGGCAATACCAAGTCCAATACGGGGACGGGTATCGGCATGCACCTCACAAAAACCATTGTAGAATTACACAAAGGCAGTATTTCCGTTCAGAGCGAAGAGGGGAAAGGCAGCTCCTTCCGTATCACCATCCTTCCAGGAAACGCTCATTTTACGCCGGAAGAATTGGAAAAAGACACGGGAAAGGGGTATCCCTTAGATACGGATGAGTCCAACTACCTGAACGAGTTGTTGTCCCTGTCGTCAAAACCTTCGTCGTCAAAAAAAGAGCCACAGGATGCATCCCGCCCGACGTTACTGATTGTTGAAGACGATGACGACCTGCGCAGTTATATCCGTGAGACGCTTCATGACCAATACAATATCCAGGAAGCGGCAAACGGGATGGCCGGCCTGGCAAAGGCGCGCGTATTGATGCCCGACCTGATTCTTACGGACGTTATGATGCCGGAAATGAACGGTATGGAGTTTTGCCGTATCCTGAAAACAGACCAGGAAACCAGCCATATCCCTGTCATTATCCTTACCGCTCAAAAAGATATGGAACACCGTTTGGAAGGATTGGAAAACGGAGCAGACAGTTATATCGCCAAACCTTTCGACACACGGTATTTACGGATCCGCATCAGGAAACTGATTGAAGTCCGCCGTAAAATGAAAGAACATTTCAGTAAGTCCATTGATATGGAAGCGCGGGAAGTAACGCTGACCAGTACGGATGAGCGGCTGTTGCAGAATGTGATTGATTATATACGCACCAATATTGAAAACCCGGAATTAAGCGTAGAAACGATGAGCAGGGAGCTGGGATTAAGCCGCACCCATTTGCACCGCAAGCTGAAAGCGTTGATAGGACAAAGCCCGGTTGAGTTTATCAAGACCATACGCATGAAACAGGCGGCTTATTTGTTGAGTACGGGTAAGTTGAGCGTATCGGAAGTGGCCTATAAGGTAGGATACAATACGCCATCCTATTTTAGCAGTAGCTTTAATGCACATTTCGGGATGTCGCCAACAGCCTATATGGAAAAGACCATTGTAAAAAAAGAGGAGAAAATCAACTACTGATTGTATTTCACCTCCATACCGCGAACCGTATCATCTATCCGGCCGTCGCTATACACCGGTTGTCCGTTGACAAACGTCTTCCATACGGCATGATGGAAGGTGACGCCTTCAAAAGGCGACCAACCGCACCGGTACAGGATATTGTCTTTGGAGACCGTCCAACAGGCTGCCGGATCAACCAGCACCAGGTCGGCATAATATCCCGGCCGGATATATCCGCGACGGTCGATATGAAACAGGTCTGCCGGCATGTGCGCCATTTTCTCCACCACTTTCTCACAGGTAAATACCCCTTGGGAAGCCAGCTCGAGCATAGCGACCAACGCGTGCTGCACAAGCGGTCCGCCCGATGCGGCCGTCAGGCAATTGCCCTCTTTCTCTCGCTGGAGATGAGGCGCATGGTCGGTTGCAACAATATCGACCCTGTTGCTGTTTACGGCGTCTCGGAGCGCCATACGGTCGGCCGGCGTTTTGATGGCGGGATTCCACTTGATCCGGTTGCCGTACCGGGCATAATCCGTGTCGTCGAACCACAGGTGATGCACACATACTTCCGCCGTAATCCTCTTGTCTTTAAGCGGTTTTTTCTCGCTCAGCAGGGTTAGTTCCTTAGCGGTTGAGAGATGCAGGATATGCAGGCGGGCATTGAAACGCATCGCCAATGCCACCGCCTCCTGAGAGGAGGCGAAGCAGGCCTCTTCGTCACGAATCCTGCTGTGGAACGAACAGTCGAGATCGTTGCCGTACAGGCTGGTATAACGGGCGATATTCCGTTTGATCACCTCCTCTTTTTCGGCATGCACGGCAATCAGCAGGTTTGTCCCGCCGAAGATACGTTCAAGGCTTTCGCGCCTATCCACCAGCATATTGCCGGTGGATGATCCCAGAAAGAGTTTCAATCCCGGCACCCGCGACGGGTCGAGCCGGGCGATCTCCTGTATGTTATCGTTCGTCCCCCCGAAAAAGAAAGAATAGTTGGCGGATGACGTTTCGGCTCCGCGTTGGAGTTTCCATTCCAGGTCGGGAATAGTCACCGTTTGCGGTTTCGTGTTCGGCATGTCCATAAACGTTGTGACGCCGCCGGCTACGGCCGCCCGGCTTTCGCTGGCGATATCTCCCTTATGGGTAAGTCCCGGCTCACGGAAATGTACCTGGTCGTCAATCACTCCGGGCAACAGCCACTTCCCGCCGGCGTCGATCACCTCTCCGGCTTCGACCTCCGGCGCAGCAACTTCATACACCGCAGCAATCTTATCCCCCTTGATCAATACCGCGCCATCAAAGGTGCGCCCTTCGTTGATGATACGGGCATTCTTTATCAGTATCCTTTTCATTATTCACTATCAACTGTTTTCATGGACAACTGAATGCGTTTCCTGAGGAGGTCAACGCTTAATACTTTCACGTTTACCTGCTGGTGTATGGAAACGACTTGCGTAGGATCGCTGACAAAACGGCCGGCCAGTTCGGAAATATGCACCAGCCCGTTTTCTTTAATACCGATGTCGACAAAACAACCGAAATTCGTAATATTGGTGACGATACCGGGCAAAACCAATCCCTCTTTCAGGTCTTCGATTTTCTTTATCGCCGGGTCAAAGGAGAAGACCTTGATCGTTTGACGGGGATCGCGCCCCGGTTTGTCCAGCTCTTCCATAATATCGAGCAGTGTCGGCAGACCTGTTGTCGCAGTCACATACTTTTCCGGTTTCAGTTTCTTTTTCAGCTCCTTATTGGCAATCAATTCTTCTACCGAACAGTCCAATTCAGCGGCCATCTGTTCGACAACACCGTAACTTTCGGGGTGTACCGCCGAGTTATCCAACGGATTGACGCCTCCCTGTATCCGAAGGAAACCGGCGCATTGTTCAAAGGCCTTCTCTCCCATACGGGGGACTTTCATCAACTCTTTCCGGGAACGGAACGCCCCGTTTTCCGTCCGGTAATGCACAATATTCTGAGCCAGCACGGGGCCAAGCCCGGAAATATAGGTCAGCAAATGTTTACTGGCGGTATTGACATTGACGCCCACGAGGTTGACACAACTCTCTACCGTTTGATCCAAGCTTTTCTTCAACAAGCCCTGGTCGACATCATGCTGGTATTGCCCGACGCCGATACTTTTGGGATCAATCTTGACCAGTTCGGCCAGCGGATCCATCAGGCGGCGGCCAATGCTGACGGCGCCACGCACCGTGACATCGTATTCGGGAAACTCCTCCCGCGCCACTTTCGAAGCGGAATAGATCGACGCCCCGTTTTCGCTGACAACAAAGACTTGCACCTTACGATCGTAGCGGACATCGGCAATGAATTGCTCCGTTTCGCGGCTGGCCGTTCCGTTCCCTATCGCAATTGCGTCGATCGCATAGGCGGAGACCAATTGGGACACTTTACCCGCCGCTTTGTTTTTCTCGTTCTGCGGCGGATTGGGGAAAATCGTTTCATTGTGCAACAGATGCCCTTGTGCATCTAAGCATACTAATTTACAGCCGGTTCGATAACCAGGGTCGATCCCCAGTACGCGCTTCTGCCCCAAAGGGGGAGACAAGAGCAATTGCCGCAGGTTTTCCGCAAACACGCGAATGGCCTCTTCATCGGCTTTTGCTTTGCTGAGGAGGGCATATTCTGTTTCTATCGACGGTTTAAGCAGGCGTTTGAACGCATCGTCGACTGCTTTGTCTACCTGCTGTGACGCATCGCTTCTCCCTTTCACAAACTGACGCTTCAAGCGCTCGAGGCACTGGTCGGCATCCGGTGAGATGGTGACGCGCAGTATCCCTTCCGTTTCCCCCCGCCGCAGCGCCAGTAGCCGGTGGGAGGTACAACGGTTCAGCGGTTCGCTGAAATCAAAATAGTCGCGGTACTTTGCCCCTTCTTCTTCCTTTCCTTTTATCACTTTAGCGGAGATAAGGGCTGTATGTGCAAAAGAACGGCGCACGGCGTTCCGCGCCTTTTCATTTTCATTCACCCATTCGGCCATGATATCACGGGCGCCTTGCAGCGCCTCTTCCTCATCCGCCACCTCTCCCTGTATGAAACGTTGAACGGACGATTGAAGGTTTGGCGTATCCTGTCTGAAAATAAGTTCGGCCAATGGCTCCAGCCCTTTCTTACGGGCAATGCCGGCTTTTGTTACCCGTTTCGGTTTGTACGGGAGATAGAGGTCTTCCAGCTCCGTACTGTCCCATGATTCGTCGATCCGTTTTTTCAGTTCGGCGGTTAATTTCCCTTGCTCTTCTATGGAACGGAGGATGGTCTCTTTTCTTTTGGCGGTCTCCGTCAATTTATCCAACAGGTCTTTGATATGGCCGATACTGATTTCGTCCAACCCGCCCGTTACCTCTTTCCTGTAACGGCTTATAAAAGGGATTGTCGCCCCTCCTTCCAGCAAACCGACCGTTCTTTCCACCTGGCCGGCCGGAATATTCAACCTGTCCGAGATCAGTGAGTGGACTACCATCCGAAGTAGTTTTTCGCATTTGTATAGCTGATATCCCCGACCATTTTACCGATAAACGGCAATTCCGACAACGGCAGTTTTCCACTCTCCACATCATGGCCTATTATATTGCACAAAATACGGCGGAAATATTCATGCCGCGGATAGGACAGGAAACTGCGCGAATCGGTCAACATCCCGACGAAACGGCTCAACAATCCTAATGCCGACAACGCATTGATCTGATTTTCTATTCCTTCCAACTGGTCGAGAAACCACCAGCTGGCACCATATTGCATCTTACCGGGAGTCGAACCGTCGTTGAAATTATACGCATTGACCACCATCGCTTCATTATCTCGGGGGTTCAGGTTGTAGAGGATGGTTTTACACAGCAATCCATTGCTCTCCAGGCGATCAAAGAAGCGATTCATCGGTGTCGCATAATTGTAGTCGTTGATACCGTCAAATCCCGTATCTGCACCCAATCGTTTAAACATCCGGGAATTGTTGTTCCGGATCGCGCCGACGTGAAACTGTTGCACCCAATTGGAACGGGCGTCCATAGCCGCCAGTTCATACAGCATGGCGGAACGGAATTTCAGCAGATCAGCCGGATCGACCGTCCGGCCATTCCGCACCTTGAAAAAGATTGTTTGTACCTCTGCATCGGAATAAGGCTCGGCGTAGAACGTCTCCAACCCGTGATCCGACACGCTACACCCTTCCGCTGCAAAGAAATCGTGCCGCCGTTGAAGGGCTTCCAGCAGGTGGTCGAACGTAAAAACAGACACCCCGGACGCCTCTTCCAGTTGTGCGATATAGGCATTATAGGCCACCGGATCTTCAATCGCCATCGCTTTATCCGGCCTCCAGGTGGGAAGAACCTTTACCGTAAAGCCGCTTTCCCGTATCATCCTGTGATACGCCAACGCATCCACCGGATCATCCGTTGTACAGACCACCTCCACGTTCATCCGTTTCATAATAGATTGCACACTGAACTCCGGCGTTTGCAGCTTGGCCGTACACTCGTCATAAATCTCACGAGCCGTCGAAGGGTTCAATACCGTGTCGATACCGAATACCCGGCTCAATTCCAAATGAGTCCAATGATAAAGCGGATTACGCATGGTATAGGGTACTGTTTCCGCCCACTTGAGGAATTTTTCATAGGCCGGCTTCTGACCGGTAATATACTCTTCCGGTATGCCATTGGCACGCATGGCGCGCCATTTATAATGATCGCCGCCCAACCAGATCTCCGTCAGGTCGGCAAACCGGTAGTTTTCCGCTATCAACTGAGGATTCAAATGGCAGTGGTAATCAATCACCGGCTTGTTGGCTGCATGTGTATGGTACAACTCGACAGCCGTACCGGTCTGCAGCAGGAAATGGGCATCCATAAACCTGTTCATGCTTTCTTGTATTTCCGGATGATACCTAACGCCTCTTTACACAACCGGGTGACTGTCGGCCAGTCTCCGCCGGCAACCGCTTCCTGCGGAAACAGTTTGGAACCCATGCCCACACAGGTAACTCCCGCCTTAAACCAGGCCGAGAGATTCTCTTCCGTAGGTTCAACCGCGCCGGTAGCCATGATCAACGACCAGGGCATCGGCGCTTTTATATTGCTCACAAAAGAGGGTCCGCCTACGTTTCCGGCCGGGAATATCTTACACAGGTCACACCCCGCTTCCTGTGCAAAACCGATTTCCGTTACCGATCCGCATCCCGGAATATAAGGAACTAACCGGCGGTTACACACCTTTGCCACGTCGGGATTAAACAACGGCCCGACAACAAAATTGGCGCCCAACTGCAGATACAAAGAGGCTGTCCCTGCATCGACTATCGATCCAATCCCCAGTATCATTCCCGGACACTCCTTCGTCACATATTTCACCAATCCCGCAAAAACTTCCTGTGCAAAATCTCCCCTGTTTGTAAACTCAAAGACGCGCACGCCTCCTTCATAACATGCTTTTACCACCTGCTTTGCCACGTCGACATCCTTATGATAATAGACCGGCGTCATCCCCGTGTCTACCATTGCGCTTAATACCTGTAATTTACTGAATCCAGACATGATATCTTATTATTAAATGATTATCTACTGACCCTGCCGGAAGCGTCGCCACCCATTAATTTCTCCACCTCGTCGACAGAGACTTGGTTGTAATCGCCATACACCGTGTGCTTCAGGCAGGATGCGGCAACCGCAAAATCCAATGCTTTACGGTCGTCTCCCGGATAGGTCAGCAAGCCATACAAAAGGCCGCCCATAAAAGAATCGCCTCCTCCTACGCGGTCGACAATATGGGTAATATCATACCGCCTGGATTGGAACAGCTTACCGCCGGCATATAATACGCCGCCCCATGTATTATGATTGGCATTCACCGAGCCGCGCAGGGTAATGATCACTTTTCCGGCACGCGGGAACCTGGCCATCAACTGCTTGCAGACCGATTCAAACTCCGCCGCGTCGACCTCTCCGCCGGTATGCGCCACGTCAAACCCTTCCGGCTTTATGCCGAATATCTTCTCTGCATCTTCCTCATTCCCGAGAATAACGTCACAACCGGCAACAAGCTCCGGCATGACGCGGGAAGCCGTCTTGCCGTATTTCCATAAATTTTTCCGGTAATTCAAGTCGCACGATACCGGCACATGCATCTTATTTGCCGTCTCTATCGCTTCCAGGCACGCTTCGGCTGCACCTTCCGATATGGCCGGCGTAATACCTGTCCAATGAAACCACGATGCATCGTCCAATACCTTTTTCCAATCCACCATACCCGGCTTGATTTCGGAAATAGCGGAATATGCCCGGTCATAGATCACCTTGCTGGCACGGGATACCGCTCCCGTCTCAAGGAAATAGATACCCAAACGATCGCCGCCGTATACGATATGCGACGTCCCGACGCCATATTTACGCAAATCCATGACACAGGCACGGGCAATATCGTTATCAGGCAAACGGGTTACAAATTCTGTCGCTATGCCATAGTTGGCTAATGATACGGCCACATTGGCCTCTCCTCCGCCAAAGGTGGCGCTGAATGTATCACTTTGATTAAAACGAAGATAACCGGGGGTGGCCAGTCTAAGCATGATTTCCCCGAATGTGACTACTTTTTTTCCCATAACCTTAATTCATATATTAATGACTGCAAAAATAGACGATATCTTCAAATTATCAGCACCTGAGCGTTACTCTTTTTGTTACACCGTAGAAAAAAGAGAAAAATCCCCCATGTAGTGAATAAATGACAGACACACTTGGACAAATCGTTACGGGGGTCTCTATCTATTTCTTATTCGACAGTTGTCGAACAGCTGTTTGACAAGGGTCGAACAGCTGTTCGACAGCTGTCAAACAACTGTTCGACAACTGTCGAATAAAGATTGGCTAACGACAAAAATAAGGATACAAGCAGAAGCCGTTGGTTTTAGATAGCGTTCTTTCTAATAGTTGTTCGCTATTCGCTAATCGTTATTCACAATTCACTATCTTTGCAACATGGGAAAAAATAAGTTAGCGAAGTTTGATGATATGGCGGGGTATCCGCATGTTTTTCAATATCCGTTTGTTACCCTTCAGGAAGAGGGCTTTCCGTTGAAGGGATGCTGGCATGAACGGTTTTTTAAGAATGACCATCCCATTGTGCTGGAGCTGGGGTGTGGGAGAGGAGAGTATACCGTCGGGCTGGGGAAGCTGTTTCCAGGAAAGAATTTTATCGGCGTCGATATCAAAGGCGCCCGTATGTGGAGCGGCGCGAAGGACTCTTTTGAAGCCGGAATGACGAACGTGGCATTCCTTCGGACACATATCGAACTGATTGCCGGCTTCTTTGCGGCAGGCGAAGTGTCGGAGATATGGCTTACCTTTCCCGATCCGCAGATGAAGAAAGTGAGCAAGCGGCTGACTTCTACCCGTTTTATGGCGCTGTACCGCCGGATATTGCCGGAAAAGGGGATGATCCATCTCAAAACGGACAGCCCTTTCATGTATGCCTATACGATGGAAATGATCAAAGCGAACGGCTATCCGGTACTTGTCAGTACGGACGACCTTTACCATTCGGCGACGGCAGACGATATCCTCTCCATCAAGACCTGTTACGAACAACAGTGGCTCGATCGCGGGCTGAGCATCAAATACATCCGCTTCGTGTGTGAAGAGAGAAGCAGCCTGATCGAACCGGATGTGGAGATCGGGATGGATACGTACCGTAGTTTTAACCGCAGTAAACGAAGCGTTTCATGACACTATATCCCCAACTGATTCTGGATGCACTCGCCAAGGTGCGTTATCCCGGTACGGGCAAAGACCTTGTTTCCGCCGGGATGGTGGAAGACGATATACGTATCGACGGCCACAGGGTCGGTTTCTCGCTCCTGTTTGAGAAGCCGAACGATCCGTTTATCAAATCCGTAGTGAAAGCGGCGGAAACGGCGATCCTTACGTATGTGGGGAAAGAGGTTGAGATAAAAGGGAATATCTCGGTTGTTACACGCCGGCAGCCTCGTCCCGAACCCGACAAACTGCTGCCGGACGTGAAGCATATTATCGCCGTTTCGTCAGGAAAGGGGGGAGTAGGGAAAAGTACGGTGGCCGCCAATCTGGCCGTTGCTTTAGCCGGAGCGGGCTATAAAACGGGATTGCTGGACGCCGACATTTTCGGCCCATCCCAACCGAAAATGTTCCAAGTCGAAGAGGCCCGCCCTTATATGCAGGAGGTGAACGGCAGGGAGCTGATCCGGCCGGTCGAACGCTACGGTGTGAAGCTGCTCTCCATCGGGTTTTTTGTCAACAGGGAAGATGCCGTGCTTTGGCGGGGAGCGATGGCGGGTAATGCCCTGAAACAGCTGATTGGCGATGCGGACTGGGGAGCGCTCGATTATTTCCTGATCGATCTTCCTCCGGGAACAAGCGATATTCACCTGACATTGGTACAGACGCTGGCGATCACAGGAGCGATCGTTGTCACCACTCCGCAAGAGGTCGCCTTAGCCGACGCCCGAAAAGGGATCAGTATGTTTATGGGGGAAAAGGTGAATGTCCCGGTATTGGGACTGATCGAAAATATGGCCTGGTTTACGCCTGCCGAACTGCCCGGAAACAGATACTATATCTTTGGCAAAGAGGGTGGAAAACGTTTGGCGGAAGAGCTGAACGTACCGCTGCTGGGACAGATCCCGATCGTACAGCGTATTTGTGAAGGCGGCGATAACGGCCTGCCCGTCGCCCTCGACCCTGCTACGATGACCGGAAACGCCTTCCACCTGTTAGCCGCGAACGTCATAGAACAGGTGAACCTTCGCAACGAACGCCAAGCCCCGACGCAGCGGGTACGCATTACTCACAGATAAAGACGCCGGTATCACGTTATAAGAACAAGGAGCTGTCTCCATAGCTCAGGAAGCGGAAATCATGGCTGAGGGCATAGTCATAGACCCTCTTCCAATCTTCACCGGCGAAGGCGGCAATCAGCAGGAGTAACGTACTTTTCGGTTGATGGAAATTGGTCAGCATACCCCGTACTATGTTGAATCTGTAGCCGGGTACGATCATGATCCGGGTCGCCGTAACCAATGTCTCCATGCGGTGTCTGTCCAAGTAATCCAATACGTATTCCAACGCCTTTCCGGCAGGCAAAGCGGGCGCTGCCGCCTTATCATAGGGCATCCACTGGCTGACAATCAAATCACCGGCGCCGGCGTCGGGGTTGGCCGATAAGATCAGTCCGATGTAATACAAACTTTCCAGCGTCCGGACAGAGGTCGTGCCGACAGCTATGATCCGCCCCAGATTTTCCCTGATACGTTCAATTGATGCGCGTGTGACGGATATAAACTCCGTGTGCATCTCATGCCCTGCTATTGTCGCGCTTTTTACCGGCTTAAACGTTCCTGCTCCGACATGTAACGTCAACTCCTCCCGCCCGAAACCTTTCGCTTCCAAACGCGACAACACCTCTGGGGTGAAGTGCAACCCCGCCGTAGGCGCCGCTACCGAACCTTTAATCGTTGAATAAACGGTTTGGTAGGCTTTCAGGTCGCCGGCTTCCGTTTCCCTGTGCAAATAGGGAGGGATAGGGAGTTGGCCGGCCGCATCCAACAGGTCGGCAAAGGTATAACCGGGATTATTCCACGTAAATTCGATGAGATGGGTCTCTCCTGACGTGTGCTTCCTCTCGGCATTCAGCTGTATGGAACAGCCGTCGATCACGACGGTTTTAGATAGCGCTCCCTCTTTCCACTTTTTCACGTTACCGACCATACAGAACCAGCTGCAACCGTTTGTTTGTTGGAAGATGAGCGTATAATCGTGCGGACAGGCCGGTTCGAGACAAAACAGTTCTATTCTTGCACCTGTCTCTTTCCGGAACAGCAGGCGGGCGTGTATGACGCGCGTGTTGTTAAACACCATGAGAGAGCCTTCCGGCAGATGGTCGGGTATGTGTTTAAACGTTGTTTCACCTATTTCCCCGTCGCGGTAAAGCAACAGTTTGGAATCGTCCCTCCGGGGAAGAGGGAATTTCGCTATCCGGCTGTCCGGCAATACATAGTTAAAATCGTCTATCCGTATTTGCTGAATAGGTGCAGCCATTTACCTGTCCCGTAATTTCTTTTGCCAGTTCCACGCCGTGATAAGGGTATCTTCGACGGTCTCTTTGGCTGTCCAGCCCAGTACGTTATTGGCATGACGGGGATCAGCCCATACCTTTTCTATGTCGCCTTCCCGGCGGCCTACGATCCGGTAGGGGACTTTTACGCCGGTACCTTTCTCAAAGGCGTGAATCAGTTCAAGGACGGAGACACCGCGTCCTGTACCGAGGTTGAATATATCAAGAGGGTTTCCCGATCTGTTTTCAAGCATGCGGCCTATGGCGATCACATGCGCTTTGGCCAGATCGACAACATGGATATAATCGCGAATACAAGAGCCGTCCGGCGTGTCGTAATCGTTGCCGAAAATACGAAGTTCTTCCCTGATACCTATCGCCGTTTGCGTAATAAAAGGGACAAGGTTTTGGGGAACGCCATTAGGCAGTTCGCCGATCTCCGCACTTGGGTGCGCCCCGATCGGATTGAAGTAACGAAGGATGATACTCTTGAAAGGTAAACCGGCATGGATAGCATCCCGTATGATCTCTTCGTTGATCTGTTTGGTATTCCCGTAGGGAGATAACGCCGGTTTAATAGGCGCATCTTCTGTGACCGGCAAGATGTCCGGTTGCCCGTATACCGTGCAGGAAGAAGAGAAGACGATACCCTCCACCCCGAATTCCGGCATCAGCTCCAACAGGTTGAGAAGCGTCACAATATTGTTGCGGTAGTATTCCAGCGGCTTATGCACCGATTCGCCGACGGCCTTACTTGCGGCAAAGTGGATGATTCCACGAATGGCGGGATACGATTGGAAAAGCCTGCGCAGCCCCTCCTTGTCGTTGCAGTCCAGTTCAAGGAATACCGGACGGACGCCCGATATCTTCTCGATCCCGTCTACGACTTCGGCCGTTGAGTTAGAGAGGTTATCTACAATGATGACTTCATACCCTGCGGCCTGTAATTCTACGACCGTATGCGAACCGATATACCCGGTACCTCCTGTTACGACTATTCTTTTGCTCATGATCTATCTTTTTATGCTGTTCTAAACCTATACAATCCCTGAAAACCCCATAAACGCCATCGCCAGCAGCCCTGCCGTGATCAGCGCAATCGGCGCCCCTTTCATCCCCTCCGGTATGCGCGTCATAGCCAATTGTTCGCGAATCCCTGCAAAGATAATCAAAGCCAGCGCAAAACCAATCGCCGTAGAGACGGCATATACAATGGACTCAATTAAATTATACTCTTTCTGTATCACCAATATAGCGACGCCGAGGATACAACAGTTGGTCGTAATCAGCGGCAGGAACACACCCAGCGCCTGATACAGGGCGGGGGAAACCTTTTTCAGTATAATCTCCACCATCTGCACTAAGGCGGCAATGACGAGGATAAAGGTGATAGTTTGCATAAACCCCAACCCGTACGCATCCAGCACATACCGCTGGATCAGAAACGTCACGATCGTAGCAATCGTAAGCACAAACGTGACGGCGGCGCCCATACCGGCAGCCGTTTCCACCTTCCTGGAGACACCCAGAAACGGACATATCCCAAGAAATTGCGCCAACACCACATTGTTGACGAATACCGCAGCAATAAATATCAATATATATTCCATACTTTTCAGGCTTTACGCAGTTTATTAACGATAGCGATCAGATACCCCAGCGCGATAAAGGCGCCCGGAGCCAGGACGAAAATCAACGACCCGAACTCTTCCGGCATCAGGGCGAGGCCGAAGAACTTCCCCGTCCCCAACAGCTCTCGCACCGCCCCCAGCAAGGTCAGGGCAAGCGTGAAGCCCAGCCCGATCCCCAGCCCGTCGAGGGCGGAAAGCAGGATCCCGTTCTTGGCGGCAAAAGCCTCGGCGCGCCCCAGCACGATACAGTTGAC
>JAISQD010000179.1 GCA_031274415.1 Tannerellaceae bacterium
TTGATATCGAAACGCACCGTTTCGGGATACTTCTCCCTGAGAAGCGTTTCTATCGCCTGCTTGCACTCTTCCCACCGGCCGGGATGGAATTTGAAGAGGACGAACTCATCCCAGCCCATATTGAATCCTGATAACCGGTCGACAATTACCAGCGGCATAATCGGTACGAGAGGCGATTTGCTGATAAAGTCGCGGAGAAGCCCGACGACCTCTACGCGGGTAGAATCATGCCGCATGTATGTCTTCCCGACAGGGTCTTTCCATCCGAACTGCCGGGCTGCCGCTTCGTTGATCAGGACTTTCTTATCGGCGTCGCCCTCTTCCAGCATCCGCCCCTCCAGCAGGGTCAATTCGTAATACCGGCACAGCGATGCGCCCCCTTTCATCATTTCAAGCATCACATTCTCCGCCGAGGCCGGTTTATCGTCCCATTCCGTAGTCTGCTGGAACGCCTGCCCGAATGTGGGAAGCAGGGGAAGAAATTCGCCTGACTCGATTTCCGTAATGAAAGGGATCTGCTTCATCTCCTCTTTTACCGCCGCCTGTGCAGGATACATGGACATGACCGCGCGCCCCTCGCGTGCCACCACACGGTCGGTATGCGTCAGGAAGTGAATCTGTTTGATCAGGACTACCGTACAAAAGATAAAGAGGATACTGATTACGCACTGGAAGACGATGGATGCCCGTTGAAACAGGTTATACCCTCTTATTTTCCCCGGCCCCTTGATGGAGACGTTCAACGCCCGGCTCCGGAAATAAATGGGGATCAGGGAAAGCAGGAGGGAGAGGGCGGCTACCGTCACCGAATAAAAGATAGCCTCCGCGTAGATGCCGTAAGTGTCCATCTTGATGTTCGCAAGCGTCTTGAAATAAGGCGTTGCCAGCTCCATCAGGACGAACCCCAGGAGTATGGCCAACAAGAGGATCAGGACATATTCCACCGAAAACAGCCCCAGCAGCCGCCTGTTGGACGAGCCGCACACCACCCGCAAGCCGATCTCCTTTTTCCGTATATGGATACGGTTGATAAACAGCGTCAGGAAGTTAATCAGCGAACAAAGGATAATCAACCCGCTTACCAGGGCAAAGAGCTGAATGTGGCTGAAACGGATATCCTGCGGCCTGTCGGGGCGGTCGTAATGCATGGCGGTAATCGGGGTCAGCACTATCTTGGAAAAGATGATGCCGTCTTTTTCCACTTTATGCTGATACAGTTTGTCCCGGAATGTGTTGATATCCGTCCCCTCCTTTATCCGTATAAATGTCTGGTGGCTCGATGCGTTCCAACCCTGATAGGTATAATTCGCCTGCAACAGCCCAAACGGCATATTGGAATGTTCGCTCCAGTCCGTTACGAGGGCGCAGACGGAACGCTCGCGGCCATATATTTTCACCTGTTTCCCGAAAGGGCTTTCCTCTCCGAAAAGGCGTTTGGCAAACGCCCTTGTCACAGCGATCTCCTGGCTACCCTCTTTCAGGAAGTCGACATTCCCCTCAATCACCTGTATCCCGAAAAAGCGCATGAAAGCGGAGTCGGCGTTTGCCCGAAATATCGGATACTCCACGTTTTCATACTGTACCTTGGTTTCCCATGCGTTGGTATTGCAGGCCTCTTCCACTTCGGGAAAGGTCTCTTTCAGGTAGCCGGCCAGCACATAAGGCGTTATGGGAGACACCCCGTTATCGTTCATCGCTGACTCGTGCCGTACCAGGAAGATCCGTTCCGCCCCATCATGGAAGCTGTCATACGTCATTTCGTACCGTATCCAAAGGGATGAGAGGGAAAAGCAGGTGAACCCGATGGCCAGTCCCACGATACTGATGACGGACTGCGTCTTATACTTCACAAGGTTGCGAACGGCGATCTTTAAATAATGATGTAACATGATGTTATTCTGTTTTAATGGTTTCTGCGGGATTGGCGGAGGCGGCCTGACGGATCTGCCATACTAACGTAAGCAGCGAAACGGCTGCGGTAATGATCAGGGCTACGGCAAAAAGCCACCAGGAAACAGGCGCCTTAAAAGCGAAGCCCTCCAAATAACGGGTAATGGCAAGCCACGACAGGGGAGCCGCCACGACAAAAGAGATACCCAACAAAAGGATATATTTCTTCAACAGGAGGGACATGATCTCTTTCGTCGTCGCCCCGTTTATTTTACGGATCGTGATGTTCTTCCGCTGCCGCCTGACATCAAAAAGGGACAAACTAAACAGCCCCAGCGAAGAGACAATAATAGCGATCAGGCTGAAAAAGGAATAGATCGTCGCCACCCGTTTATCTTCCCTGTATACCGCTGCCACCTCATCGGCTACAAAAGAGTAACTGAACTCCCCGCCGACGATTTCATCGTAGGTTTGTTTCATAAAAGCGACCACCTCCTTTTCCCTGCCGGGGGCATAAGCGGCGATAACAGGCTGATACCTGTAAGATGAATAATAAATGGCGATCGGATGCTGTGCCTGCGATAGATGGGAGGTATAGAAATCTTTCACCACGCCGACGATACGGTAGGGCGGATTGGTTTTCATCTCTTCCTCACGATCTATAGACCACCATAGCCTCTCAATAGGCTCTAACTCGGCATTCCGGTAATCGTCGATCTCAAACAGTTTAAGCGCCGATTCGCTGACAATCAGGTTGTAACCATAGAAATCATCTTTACCCTCTTCCCACAATCGCCCCTCCAATAATTGAATATCAAACAGTTTGAGCCATCTCTCGTCGGCACCGCACAGGGTCATTTTTTTATACTCCCCTCCCTGTTTCCTGAACTCATAACTGGAATGACGGGTATTCGGGCTATCTCCGATCATCCAAGCCGTTATCAACGGGGATGCATCTAACTTTTGTTTTATTTCATCTTGTAACTGTTTTTCTCTTTTCTCCTCTTCCTCTATATCTGGGGTATTATTTCTCATCCGGATGAAAGGCGCTTTAATGATCCCCTCCGTCCGGTAGCCAATGTCTGCATGAAGCATATAATTCAACTGTTTGACAAAAAAGAGGGAAAGGATAATCATCGTAAACGTGATCACATACTGGAATAACAGGAACGCCTGGCGGGAAAGTCCGGCCTTTCCACCCTTGGAGACCTGTTGGAGAGAGCGGACAGGGGAGGAATAGGTGTAATGGTAATAGGGAAAGAGACTCGTTACAAGCGGTAAAAGGAACAACAAACCGAACATGAAACGGATATCGAACGAGGTATAAGGGAACTGGTCAAACCCCAGCACATTCCGTACAACCGGGTTCAACGTCTCCGCAATCCCAAGCGCAAAAAGCAGAGAAAGGGCGATCAAGCAGAAATTCTCGACAAACAGTTGGATAAAGATCAGCGACCCCTTTGCGCCAAACACCTTTTTCATCCCGAACTCCCGTCCCCTGTGCAACACAACGACCGTATAGATATTGATAAAATTGACCACCCCGATCAAAAGGATCAATAGCCCTACGATAAGCATAGCCGTTACATATACGTACTTCCCATGCGCATAACAGGAATAATCCGTTATGCCGCTTTCAAAATAGACATCTTTGTATGGGAACAACTGATAACGTATGCCATATCCCCAAATCTTCATCTCCATGAATGCATTATATTGCGCGTTGATATCCTGGTAGTTCACGCCCGGATAGAGCAACAACAGGCTTTGAGGCATCTTCATAATCGCGGGATATGATTGGAAAGACAAAATAACATCAAAACTCATGGTGCTTTTTGTCGTAGGCTGGCCTATAACGCCTATAATACGCACCTCTTTGTCCAATGAGACATACCGGATCGTCTTCCCAACGGGGGACTCTTTTCCAAAGATCTTTTCTGCAAACGCTTTCGTGATCAGTGCATCTTCCGGCTGTACCAGATCGCCCGTCCCCTCAACAACCGGATAATCCGTTATATGCATAAAATTACTGTCCGCCACCAAGACTGCGCCATTATACGTCCGTTCCCCATAGACAAGTTCGCTATCCTCCATCGTGTAGAAAAGGGAATGTCGCTC
>JAISQD010000036.1 GCA_031274415.1 Tannerellaceae bacterium
TCCGACACCTCTTCCGTCGACATAACGAGTATCCGCGGGAAATGCTACGAAGCGATGAACGACGACTTAAACTCACCGATCGTCATCTCCCACCTGTTCGATGCCGCCCGCTTCATCAACTCGGTGAAAGATGGAAAAGCGACCGTCACTGCCGATGACCGGAATGAACTGCAGGAGGTATTCCGCCTTTTCCTGTTTGATCTTTTAGGGATGAAAGACGAAACCCAGGAAAAAGGAGGAAACAGCGAAGCCTTTGCTAAAGCGATGGATCTGCTGCTCCGTATCCGGCAGGAAGCCAAAGCAAACAAAGACTGGGCGACTTCGGATAAGATACGGAACGGCCTGACGGAAATAGGCTTTGAAATAAAGGACACCAAAGAGGGCACAGAATGGAAGATATGACCATCAACGACTTCCTGAAAGGCGATAAATTTGCGCTCTTTGCAGGGGTAGAGCTGGTAGCGGCCGGTAACGGTTATGCCAAAGCGCGTATGGAGATAAAGCCCCTGCACCTCAATGGCGGAGGGGTATGTCAGGGCGGCGCCATCTTTACGCTGGCCGACCTTGCCTTTGCCGCCGCAACCAACAGCCATGCCCGGCTCACATTCTCCATCGCTTCCGAAATCCATTTCTTCAAGTCGGAAAAAGAGGGTTTCCTCTATGCCGAAGCACACGAAACATTCAACCATAAAAGACTATCCAACTGCGAAGTACGCATCACAAACGAAAAGGAAGAACTGATCGCCACATTCAATGGAACAGGATACCGGAAAGATACGGCTTTACCGTTTCATCCCCTCCTCTAAAGAAGCCCCTTCGGGGATCATCTTCATTCACTCCAGACTTCGCCAATGCGTCACTCTAACCTATATTGATTCTTTGACATAACGACATGATTTCTCGCAGTTGTAGCATATCTTTGCAAAAAAAATAGTGATGGGAAATAGTAAAATAAAAGGAATGAATATAACACCAACCGTAGTTTTTGGCGATATTCACGGGTTAACCTGCTGGAAGGATATTATAAAAGAGCATCCGGACTGTCGCTATGTGTTTTTGGGCGATTACCTTGACCCTTATAAATATGTGGACAATACGGCGCTTGTTGATAATCTGAAAGAGATCATACAGCTCAAAAAAACGCATCCCGATGAGGTTGTCCTGCTGCTCGGCAACCACGACCTGCACTACTTCAGCACAGACATTGTACATTCTACCCGTTTCAACTTTGGAATAGCAAAAGAGGTTTCGAGTTTGTTTTTGTCCCATATACACCTGTTTCAATATGCTTTTCAAGAGGAACACTGCGTATTTACACATGCCGGCATTGCCCATCAATGGTTTGTAGATGATTTCAAAGGAGATCTGGAACGAAATATTGCCGACCAATTGAACAATCCCAGACCGGAACAAATTGATGCCTTGTGCCGGTGCGGATATCGTCGTGGCGGTACATTCGGAGCCATTGGCGGCATATTTTGGGCGGATGTGGAGGAATTGTTTGAGCCGTTGCAAGGTTATACGCAAATCGTAGGGCATAACCGCGTTAAGGACATCGTTGATCATGTCAATAACAACGGCAGAATCATCTTTTGTGATTGCTTGTTCAACAGGCACTACCTGAAGATTTAACTTCTTCAAAGGAATAAACATGAATAATTTTGCCGCCATAGATTTTGAAACGGCCAATTACAGTCCATCGAGCGTATGCAGCGTGGGGGTGGTCATTGTGCGGGACAGACAGATTGTCGAAAAATTTTACCGCCTTATCCGTCCCGAACCGGAATGGTATGCGTATTGGAACACGCAGGTTCACGGCTTGACTGCCGAAGATACGGCAAATGCGCCCGTATTCCCCGATGTGTGGGTGGAAATCGCTCCGAAAATTGCCGGTTTGCCGTTGGTGGCACACAACAGCCCTTTCGACGAGGGCTGTCTGCGGGCGGTGCATCGCGTTTACCAAATGGATTATCCCGATTATATGTTTCATTGTACCTGCCAAGCCTCGCGCCGGGTTTTCGGTAAAACGCTGCCCAATCATCAGCTACAGACGGTTGCGGCGCATTGCGGTTACGATTTAAAACAGCATCATCACGCTTTGGCTGATGCCGAAGCGTGCGCGTGGATTGCGATGCAGATTAACGATTAAAGGACCTTTTCGCATCCGGACTGGGCTTTTATCCATGAAATGCGACAGAAAGACAACCTGAATATCGTTCAGGTGTAATACGCGCTTCACGTGATTGAGATGCGGCTTCGCTTTCTCAAAAAAATCATCTTTCAAACCTGAATTTAAGGAGAGTTCGACGATTTGTTCGATATGCCCCAAGAGGGTGAGTTTCGCGTTTTTTTTCATAATGAAATAATTTTTAGATGAATAAATACTGCAAGACACTTGTAATCTCCGTCTTGCTTAGAGACTTAACAAATCCCAATATGTCAAAGAACGCTGAATGATGGGGCAAAGATAGAACGCGACCATGCCAAAACATGGCATGGTCGTAAGATGATTTTTAATTGGAACACGCAGGTTCATGGGTTGAAAGACATGACGTTGTATTCAAGCGATTGAAAACGTCCCGGCTCGGAGACGTCATTTCTCCTCCCAGAGTTTTTTTCGGGGAAATCGCTGTCACTTTTGGCCAATCGCTGTCACCTTTGAGAAAAACGTAAACATCCTAAATGAAAAAGGAAAGCCACTACCCAAAGGCCTATTTCTTACCCAAAGTAAGCGTCTCGGCGATGCCGTATTGTGGCTATTGTTGTCCGTGTATAACTTTGTATCGAAAAAAAAAGGAGTAAAATGGAAGCAAATGTATTATTTCCCCAAATTGTGGAAG
>JAISQD010000040.1 GCA_031274415.1 Tannerellaceae bacterium
GGCCGTCTACGCGGACGTTGTCGACGACGTCGGCGGTAAAGGCGATGCTGAGCATCATACGGGCCTCTTCGCTGGGGATGCCGCGGCTTTGCAGGTAGAAGAGGGCGTTTTCGTCCAACCGGCCGGTGGTCATGCCGTGCGAACATTTCACGTCGTCGGCATAGATCTCCAATTGGGGCTTGCTGAACATACGGGCTTCGCGGGTAGCGAGCAGGTTGCGGTTTGTCTGGTAGGCCGAGGTCTTTTGCGCCCCCTCTTTGACTAAGATACGCCCGCTGAAAGCGCCGACCGATCGGTCGTTCAATACGTTTTTAAACAGTTCGTTGCTCGAACAGTTGGGGACGGCATGCGTGATGTGGGTATAGGTGTCGAGGCGTTGGCTCTTATCTAAGATCGCCATTCCACAGAGGGTAGAGGCGGCAGATTCGCCCTCCAATCCGATGTAGTAATTGTTGCGGGTAAGGCCGTTATTCAGCGTGATGCCGTTGATCAGCACTTGGCTGGAGGCCTCCTGGCGGACATGTATCGAGGCGAAGCGGGTCGTCGCCTCCGAGCTTTCCTCCAGGTCGTAATAATCGAAGCAGGCGCCCTCTCCGGCGTAGATTTCAACCACCTCTGTGGCAAGGAACTTCACATCGTCTATGCTATGGTCGCACACTAACAGTTTGGCTTCGGAACGAGGCTCCATAATGACCATGATCCGGCGGTTGGCCATCGTATCCACATCGCTACGGAAGATATTGACCAATTGCACCGGACGCTTCATCACAACGCCCGCCGGCACATACAAGACAAACCCATCCTGCGCCAACAGTGTATTCAGAGCGATGATCCCGTCCATACGGCCTGAGGCGAGCCGGCCGTAATAGCGGGCGGCGATATCGGGATGCTGCCCGGCAAAGGCTTTTAACCCACCGGCATATACGCCATCCGGAAGCCCGGCGCTACCCGCCGGCGTTTTGCTGTAGAATGTATCGTTCACGACAAAATAGAGGGAGGTACTCAGGTTGGGTACATCGCAACGGAATACATCATACGGGTTGACCGGTATATCCACCCTGTTGAGGTTAATCCCGTAATCGGGGGCAAAGGCCCCGGCGACATCCGTATGGGCATAGTCTTCGCTTTTCGCCGGCGGGAACCCCAGCCGCTTGAAGTCCTCAAAAGCCGCCGTACGCAACGCGTTCATCACCTCCGGCGAATGGCTTCGTATCAAGGCTTCATGCCGGGTAAACAGATCGGTGTATTGTTGTTCCGCTTTCATGCTGTTCCCATCTCGGCTTTGATCCAGTCATACCCTCTCTTTTCCAGCTCCAACGCCAGCTCCGGCCCGGCGGTTTTCACGATACGCCCCTGGTACAGGATATGTACGGCATCCGGTTTGATATAGTCGAGAAGCCGTTGGTAGTGGGTAATGACGATCGTCGCGTTGTCGGCCGTCCTCAACGTGTTCACCCCATTGGCTACAATACGCAGGGCGTCGATATCCAACCCGCTGTCCGTCTCGTCCAATATGGCCAGTTTAGGCTCCAGCATGGCCATCTGGAAAATCTCGTTCCGTTTCTTTTCCCCGCCGGAGAAGCCCTCGTTGACGCTGCGGCTGGCCAGTGTATTGTCGAGTTCGACGATGGCGCGTTTTTCACGCATCAGCTTCAGGAACTCGGCGGCCGGCATGGGAGGCAATTCCCTGTACTTCCGCTGTTCATTGATGGCGGTACGCATAAAGTTCACCATACTCACGCCCGGAATCTCCACCGGGTACTGGAAACTGAGGAATATCCCCTCCAGGCTACGCTCTTCGGGAGACTTCTCCAGCAAATCCTTTCCCTCAAACAGGATCTCGCCCCCGGTCACTTCGAAAGCGGGATGTCCCACCAATACGCTGCTCAATGTACTCTTCCCCGAGCCGTTCGGCCCCATGATGGCATGGATCTCGCCTGCTTTGACCGTCAAGTCGATCCCTTTTAATATCTCTTTGCCGTTGATAGCGGCATGTATGTTTTTTATTTCTAACATAATCCTATATTTTATTTCATTTTCATCCTACGCTCCCCTCCAGCGAAACGGC
Organism: Tannerellaceae bacterium; assembly: GCA_031274415.1. Classification (GTDB taxonomy): domain Bacteria; phylum Bacteroidota; class Bacteroidia; order Bacteroidales; family Tannerellaceae; genus DFXE01. Next base: position 2,069 of record JAISQD010000040.1, read on the forward strand.
AAGCAGCCGCTGCGCTTCGACGGCAAATTCCATCGGCAGCTTATTCATCACCTCCCTGGCGTAGCCGTTGACGATCAGCCCGACGGCCTCTTCGGTGGATATCCCCCGCTGATTGCAATAGAAGAGCTGTTCTTCACTGATCTTACTGGTCGTCGCCTCATGTTCGATGATCGCCGTTTCGTTTTGTACGTCGGCATACGGGAAGGTATGGGCGCCGCAGGTGGAACTCAGCAACAGGCTGTCGCACTGGCTGTGGTTTCGCGCCCCCTCGGCACGGGGAGAGACTTTCACCAAACCCCTGTAACTGTTCTGGCTAAAGCCCGCCGATATCCCCTTTGACACGATCCGGCTTTTGGTGTTCTTTCCCAGGTGGATCATCTTGGTGCCGGTATCGGCCTGCTGATAATGATTCGTTACGGCGACAGAATAAAATTCGCCCGTCGAATCGTCTCCGGCAAGGATACAGCTCGGATATTTCCAGGTGATGGCCGAACCGGTTTCTACCTGCGTCCAGGAGATCTTACTGGCTCTTCCTTTACACAGTCCGCGTTTGGTGACGAAATTATAGATTCCGCCTTTTCCCTCTTTATCTCCCGGGTACCAGTTCTGTACGGTAGAATATTTGACCTCCGCCCGCTCTTTGGCGATGATTTCGACAATGGCGGCATGGAGCTGGTTTTCATCGCGAATCGGCGCGGAACATCCCTCCAGGTAACTGACATACGACTCGTCGTCGGCCACGATCAACGTGCGTTCGAACTGCCCCGTATTGGCGGCGTTGATGCGGAAATAGGTACCCAGCTCCATCGGGCAGCGCACCCCTTTCGGGATATAGGCAAATGTCCCGTCGGAAAAAACGGCCGAATTTAGCGCGGCAAAGAAGTTGTCGCGGTAGCCGACCACGCTTCCCAAATACTCCCGTACCAAGTCCGGGTGCTGCAATACCGCTTCGCTAAACGAAGAGAAAATAATACCCTTCTCCGCCAACTCTTCCGTTCTTGTCGTTTTCACCGATACGCTATCCACGACGGCGTCTACGGCCATCCCTGCGAGGTGTTTCCGTTCATTCAACGGAACGCCCAATTTATCGAATGTCCTCAACAGTTCGGGATCGACGTCGTCCATACTTTTAGGCCCCTCCCTTTTCTTTGGCGCGGCATAATAGATGATCTCCTGGTAATCTATCGGTGGAATCGTCAGGTGCGCCCAGCGGGGCATCTCCAACGTCAACCAATGGCGATAGGCTTTCAGCCGGAACTCCAACAACCATTCGGGTTCGCCCTTTTTGGCGGAGATGGCGCAAACCACCTCTTCGCTCAACCCCTTGCGAATGGTTTCGGTATCTATATCGGAAACAAAGCCGTACTTATAATCACCGCCCGTTACCTCATTAATGATCTTATCTGAATCTTGCATATATTTTTGGAACAATCTCTTTAACGGAATAATAGAGCCGCGACTCCACCTTAGCCTCAACCGGAATAAGCGCCGATCCGCGGTCTGCAATCTCCATCACATTCAACAGCAAACTGACAAACAACACCATGACCAATAGGCCAAACAGCCCGCCCGCCAGATGATTTAAAATGCCCAAGGGAGTGACCCCAATCAGGCGGTGCATGATTTCGCCCGTCAGAATAAAGATCCCCACAATCAGCAGGAAAGCCAGGATATAGCAGGCAACCGTCACGCCCCCTTCCGGGAACCATCCCCAAGCGACGATATGATCCCTTAACCAACCGGCCACCTCCGAGCAAAAGTAAATACTAAGGATCAAGGCTATAAGCGAAACAACCTGCTTGATAATTCCATCAAACAGGCCCTTCACCAAACCTACCCCCGCCAGACATAGCAACGTCATGTCCAACCAGTTCATACCCATCATTACAATGTTTTCTTCACTTCTATTTCTTCGTAAGCTTCTATCATGTCGCCCACGTGAATATCATTGTATCCGGAAATATTCAATCCGCATTCATACCCGAAAGAGACCTCCTTCACATCCTCCTTGAAACGCTTCAACGAACCAAGGTCGCCGGAGTGGATGACGATGCCATCCCTGATCAGGCGGATCTTGTTGTTCCGTTTGACCTTACCCTCTTTGACCATACAGCCGGCTACCGTGCCGACTTTGGTGATCTTGAATACTTCACGTACCTCTATAAGAGACGTGATCTCCTCTTTCACTTCAGGCGCAAGCATACCCTCCATAGCGCTTTTCACCTCCGCTATCGCATCGTATATGATCGAATAGAGGCGGATTTCGACGCCCTCTTTCTCCGCCTGCCGGCGTGCCGACTGCGACGGACGTACCTGGAAACCGATAATAATGGCATTGGAAGCCGCCGCCAACACAATATCCGATTCCGATATCTGCCCTACGGCTTTATGGATGACGCTCACCTGTATCTCTTCCGTCGAAAGGCGGATCAGGGAGTCGGACAACGCTTCGACGGAACCGTCCACGTCGCCTTTCACAATCACGTTCAGTTCCTGGAAGTTCCCTACCGCTATACGGCGCCCGATATCATCCAGCGTCAGCATCTTCTGCGTGCGAAGCCCTAACTCACGCTGCAACTGTTCGCGGCGTCCGGCAATTTCGCGCGCCTCCTGGTCCGATCCCAGCACATTGAAGGTGTCGCCGGCCTGCGGCGCGCCGTTCAGTCCGAGTATCAATACCGGTTCGGATGGGCCGGCCTGCTCCTTACGCTGGTTACGTTCGTTAAACATCGCCTTTATGCGGCCATAATGCGTCCCGGCCAATACGACATCCCCCGTTTTCAGGGTGCCGCTCTCTATCAGCACGGTAGAAACATATCCCCGTCCTTTATCCAGAGACGACTCGATAATGGAACCGCTGGCGCGTAAGCCGGGATTGGCTTTCAAATCCAGCATGTCCGCTTCCAGCAATACCTTTTCCAACAAATCCTCAACCCCGATACCCTTCTTGGCGGAGATCTCCTGGCTCTGGTATTTGCCTCCCCAGTCCTCCACCAGGTAGTTCATATTCGCCAACTCTTCCTTTATCTTCTCCGGGTTGGCATGGGGCTTGTCAATCTTGTTGATCGCAAACACGATAGGGACGCCGGCCGCCGATGCGTGGTTAATCGCCTCTACGGTCTGGGGCATCACATTATCGTCGGCCGCCACGATGATGATCGCGATATCCGTCATCTTCGCACCACGGGCGCGCATCGCCGTAAAGGCTTCATGGCCGGGCGTATCTAAGAATGTGATCCGCCGCCCGCTGGGCAGCTTCACGTTATAGGCGCCGATATGCTGGGTAATTCCCCCCGCCTCGCCGGCTATCACGTTCGCATTACGTATATTGTCGAGCAACGATGTTTTACCATGGTCCACGTGCCCCATCACCGTTACTACCGGCGGACGTGACACCCAGTCCTCTTCATTGTCTATTTCGTCCGTTTTAATGGCTTCTACCACCTCCGCGCTGACATATTCGGTTTTAAACCCGAACTCTTCCGCCACGATATTGATCGTTTCCGCATCTAAGCGCTGGTTGATAGAGACCATAATACCGATGCTCATACAGGTCGCAATGACCTGTGTCACCGGGATATTCATCATGTTGGCCAGGTCGTTTGCCGTAACAAACTCCGTCAGTTTCAACACTCTGCTTTCCTGTTCTTCCCGTTCCATCAGTTCATGTTCGCGTTGCATGGCGGCATCGCGCTTGTCGCGGCGGTATTTCGCCCCCTTGCTGCTCTTGGTGCTTTTGTTCGTCAGGCGGGCGAGGGTCTCTTTAATCTGCTTCTGTACATCTTCTTCGCTGACTTCCGCCTTTACCGGTTTTTTCAACCGGTGTTTATGCGTGTTGTCACGATGAGCGGGACGGGCAAAATTGGTGCCCGGCGTATTATTGATATCGACACGGTCTTTCTTGATGCGTTTCCGTTTTTTCTTGGCGTCTCCCTCTTCGCCGGGTTTGACCGGCGCAACGGATTTGACCGGCATATTGGGCTTCGACGGCATGCCGGATTTCACCGGCGTACCGGCGGGTTTCACCGGTGCAGCAGGTTTTGCAGCCCCCTCTTTCGATGCTTTATAGGGGTGAGCAGCCGGCTGTACCGGTTTGCCTGCACCGAACCTCTCACGCTTTTCATCCCGTTCTTTCCGGCGCTCTTCCCTTGTCTTTTTCTTGGGGCGGGTAGATTGGTTAATCGCGGTAAGGTCTATTTTCCCGGTAACCTTGATATTTGATTCCAATTTTGGCGCATTCAATCTGAAAGGAGTACCTTCCGCTTCCTTTGCCGTCTCTTCGGTATTTTCCTTCTCTACCGCCTCTTCCGGATGACCGGGGTCAGGCGTTGCAGGCGTTTCCTGAACTACCGGCGTTTCCTGTATTTCCTGTGTTTCCGGCATTTCCCGGGCTACCGGCGCGACAGGTATTACCGACTGTTCCACCTCTTCGGATACGGGTGGCTTTTCTTTCTCTTTTTCTTTCCCTTCTTCAACGACGATCTTTTCCACTGGTCTTTCTTCCTGAACTTCCTCTTTGTACGAAACAGTTTCCACCGGCTGTTCTTCCGGCTGTACAACAGGCGTTTCTGCGACCACCTCTTCCGGCTGCCGCTTTACTTGTACTGGAGGTGTTTGAACTATTTTCTTCGGTTTGTTTAACTCTATCTTACCCTTTGTCACGATCTTTGGCTTATACTCCTCCGGAATCTCTGTCTTTATGATTTCCACCGGCTTTTCTTTCACCGGAGGAGGAGGGGTAATCTCCTTTTGCACAGGCCTCGACAGGATACGTTCCCGCTCTTGAGGCGACAGATCCTTTCCGAACTCTTTTACGAGCAACGCAAATTGTTCGTCACTGATCTTTGTGTTGGGATTACTCTCAACAGAGTGGCCATTTTTATGCAGGAATTCTACCACAGTAGTAATGCCGACATTTAAGTCCCGTGTTACTTTTATTAATTTTATAGGCATATCAAATTTGTCGTAATTCTTTATTCGTTTGTCTCTCCTTCAAACGCTTCGTCTTCAAACTCGACAGACAGGATCTTTAACACCTCGTCTACGGTTTGTTCTTCAAGGTCGGCACGTTCAATAATCTCTTCACGGCTCAACGCCAGTACATTTTTCGCCGTATAACATCCTATGTTCTTCAACGCTTCGATCACCCAGGCATCGATTTCATCGGCAAATTCATCCAGATAGATATCTTCCTCATCGGCGCCGTCTATATCGCGGAAGACATCAATCGCATACTCGGTCAGCATACAGGCCAGCTTGATATTCAACCCGCCCTTGCCGATCGCAAGCGACACCTCTTCGGGACGAAGATACACCTCAGCCTTATGCTCCTCTTCATTGACCCGTATGGAAGAAACCTTGGCCGGACTCAACGCCCGTTGAATAAACAGGCTCACATTCGCCGTATAGTTGATCACGTCGATATTTTCATTCCGCAACTCGCGAACAATACCGTGAATACGCGACCCTTTCATCCCCACGCAGGCGCCTACGGGGTCGATCCGGTCGTCGTACGACTCAACCGCCACTTTTGCCCTCTCGCCCGGGATACGGGCAATCGCCTTGATGGTGATCAACCCGTCGTGGATTTCAGGCACTTCCAGCTCAAACAAACGTTGCAGAAACACTTTATCCGTCCGCGAAAGAAGAATCTTCGGGTTATTGTTATAATTGTCGACCCGTTGCACAACGGCGCGTACGGTCTCGCCCTTGCGGTAAAAATCGGTGGGGATCTGTTCCGTCTTCGGGAGCAACAACTCATTCCCCTCGTCGTCCAGCAACAAAATCTCTTTCTTCCACACCTGATAGACATCGGCAGAAACAATCTGCCCTATTCTCTCCTTATATTTGGCATACAGGTTGTCTTTCTGTAATTCAAGGATTTTCGACGCCAATGTCTGGCGGAGATTCAGGATCGCCCGGCGGCCGAATTTGGCAAAATAGACCTCGTCGGTGATCTCTTCGCCGATCTCGCTGTCAGGGTCTATTTTACGCGCTTCCGTCAGCGTGATTTGCAGGTTGGAATCCTCCAACTCATCATCAGCCACAGCGACGCGGTTTCTCCAGATCTCAAAATCGCCCTTCTCAGGGTTGATAATCACATCGTAATTTTCGTCTGTCCCGAACATCTTGGCGATCACATTGCGAAATGATTCTTCCAACACATTAATCATCGTGTCTTTATCGATGTTCTTTAACTCCTTGAACTCCGCAAGGGTGTCAATCATATTGATTGTTTCCTCTTTTCTGGCCATATACTTTTTTACTTAAATCGAATAAGATATTTTGTCTGTTTTAATTCATCAAATGTGTATGATTGATCCTCCTGAACCGTCACCTTACGCTTCGCCCCTTCGGGCTTCACCTGTTTTTCTACGGTCAGTACAATCCCGTTTTCACCGGCCGACTTCAGGACGCCCGTCCTCTTCACCCCGCTTTTCAGCAACACCTCCACCTCGTTACCGACATTCTTGAGGTACTGCCGGAGTGTCTTGAAAGGAGAAGTAACGCCGGCGGAACCCACCTCCAGCTCAAAATCTTCGACATCCCGGTCAAGACAGCTTTCTATATACCGGCTCAACGCCGCGCAATCATCTATCCCGACTCCCTCATCGTTGTCTATCTCCACAACAATTACGTTCCCAGGCTTCACCGTCACATCGACCAGATAATAGCCCGACGCGCCCAATTTGTCTTCAACAAGTCTGCTTATTACTTCCTTTTCAATCATACTTAAAATCCATTAGAACAAAAGAAGGGGACTACCCGCCCCCTCCTCATCTTCTTTAAATCGGCACAAATATACAACTATTCTATGACTTCACAAAATTATTTCTTTATTTTGTAGCCGCCGGTTTTGTCTGAACCGAAACGTTCGATAATACCTTTAGCTTTGAGCGCTTTAATGTTGTATTCAATATTACGCTTCGTTTGTTTTATCTTATATGCGATTTCTCCCGCAGTAATTTGTGGATTTTCAGAAATAAATTTCAGAATATGCTTTTGAGTTTCGTTTACACCGAAATTTTCCATATCGTCTTTCGGTGTATTTTCGTTTACACCGAAATTTTCCATATCATCTTTCGGTGTATATTCATTTACACCGAAATTTGCAGTATCAACTATCAATTCTTCCGGAATTTCATCTCTTTTCAAAATCGTAATAAATTCCTCCCGTACAAAATCATTTTTGAACGAGATTTTATCATAACTCTGCATTGCCCGCATAAT
>JAISQD010000047.1 GCA_031274415.1 Tannerellaceae bacterium
GGCGCAATAATGGCTCATAATAGCCGAACCGGTTTTCCCCGATTTGGAAGAATAGTTGATGATTTTTCCGTATTTGTTGGCTTTCATCTGCGGAACGACATATTTGGTAAAGAGGAAAGTGCCTTTGCAGTTGACCGCGAACATGTTATCCCATTCTTCTTCGGTAATATCTTCCACCAAAGCCTGCCCGACAATACCGGCTACATTAATCAGAATGTCGATGCGTCCATACGTTGCCAAAGCAAAATCAACCACCTGTTTAACCTGTTCCGCATTGGTGACGTCGGCAGCTTTACCGACACATCCCAATTCTGCCGCGGCAGCCTGCACCTGTTCTTCTTTCAAATCGGTCATCACCACCGTAGCGCCATCCTCGATCAGTTGTTGGGCTACTGCTTTTCCGATGGCGCCGGCAGCGCCTGTAATAAGGGCTGTTTTGCCCGTAAAATCCAAAATTTTCATTTATTTATTGTTATATTGTGGCAAATTCAATCCTGCAAAGGTAATGAATTATGCGAATGAACGGTTGCCCCAATGATTAAAAAATCAAATGAATAACAAGTGATACAGCCGCATCACTTCAGTTTTCCCTTTAGATAGGTTTGTTTCTTCAGGGCTTTTTCCTTTTCTGTTTTTATTCTTTCGATATCACTGAGTACGGTGGTTAGGTCGTATGTGGCGACGATGGCTTTCTTTTCCGTATCAGACAGGTAGATGGTGTAGGGCTTTCCTCCGGTGTAGTCTATTTTGATGCGTTCCTTGTTGTTTGTATAGATGAAATGCGCCACATCTGCGCAATGTTCTCCTTTGTAATTGACGATTTCGGAGATGTTGCCCGCATCTTTAAAGCGGTAATTCAGTCCGCCGTCATAGGGGATAGAGGCTGTTTCGGTGTATGTACCCTCTTTTGTACTGGCCTTGATGCCGGTATGGTTGATGGGGGCGCTTCCGAAATAGACGCTTGTCAGGTACATTTCCCCTTTTTCATTCACTCCGCAACGGATATAACTCCGTTCCACATTCCGTTCGATCGTTTGCTGTTTCCAGATATAATTCCCGATCTCTTCATAGACGGAATCTTTTTCAAAGATAAATCCTTTGCTCAGTTCCACGCTCTCTGCCTGTTTTACCGGTATAAAGCTGTCGCAAAAAGCGATCGCCCGTTCGGCTTCTTTTAGTTCGACCAACCTCATCAGCTCAAGTGTCTCTTTCAGTACGCCAAATTCTTTTGGATACCATGCGCGGATACTGTCGATCTCGTTCTTGGCGGAGATCAATTCATCCCTTTCGTACATGTTTCTGGCTTTATCCAGCATGCTTCTGGCTTCTTTTTCTTTGTTTGTACATCCGGCCAGCAGGATGGCAAAAAGTAGTGTGTGAATGACGGACGTTCTCATTGTTTACTCATTTCATTGACCAGGCGAATGCCCTCTTTTTCTATTGTAATCTGTTTTTGTTTATACAACGCGCCGATGGCCTGCTTAAATGCTTTTTTGCTGCAGCGGAAAAGGGCATAGATCTCTTCCGCTTCGCTTTTATCATGTAATGCAAGGAAGCCGGCATGCATGCGCAACGATTCGAGGACAAGGTTGGCGACGCCCTCTACTTTCTTATAGCCAAGGGGGGCAAGGCTTACGTCTATTTTCTCATCCTGGCGAACCTCTTTGATGTATCCTTTCAGCTGTTCCCCTTTTTCCAACCGCTGGAACACCTCGTTATGATAGACTAATCCCCAATGGAGATTGTTGATGATGACCTTATAACCCAACTCCGTCTCATCCACGACCAGGATATCCACCTTCTGGTTAAAGGTATAGTCTGGGAATACATGATCCAGGTATTTCTCTATCCGTGCGGAGGCGACGATACGGTTTGTGACGTGATCGAGGTGTACATATACGCAGTAGTAGCGCCCTTCCTTCATCGCCGTTTTCTGTTCGCGGAACGGTACCAGCAGGTCTTTCATCAGCCCCCACTCAAGGAATGCGCCTGTCTGGTTTACCGACTTTACTTTCATGAATTTAAACTCGCCGGCGACCGCTAAGGGATGTGCCGTAGTCGCAATTAACCGCCCTTCGTTATCATGATAGATAAAGACCTCTACTTCGTCGCCAGGTTTTATATTTTTCGGGACATACCTTGCAGGGAGAAGGATCTCCAATCCGTCCCCGCCATCCAGATATACGCCGAAATCCAAATCTTTTACGATTTTCAGCTTATTATATACTCCAATTGCCACCATGTGATTTCTCTGATTTACGGCAAACATACATAATAATTTATAGAAAATGATCACAAGGCGTATAATTTTGTCTCTCTGTGTAGCAATATATCTTCTTGGGCATCGTTATTAGTATAGCTTTAAATCCGGTAGAGGGAGTGTCTTTTCCGGATTTGAAGCAAAAAAGTTGTATATTTGCACCTCGTTGAAAAATAAAATAGCTATGAATGTAAAATTGTTACTTCTCTCTTTCCTGCTGCTTATCTTATCAGGAGCTTGCTCTACCCCCAAAGATATTGCATACTTTCAAGGAATCGATACGTTGTCTGTCGAACAGTTAAATCGCATGCACCAGGCCTATTCGTCCCAGATTTGCCTCGATGATATGCTGACAATTACCGTCACGGCATGGGATCCTTCTGTTGTTACGCCGTTTAATCCCCCCGTTTATGCTGTGGCTACGCCGGGGGAATCGCTGATGCAGCAGTCCACGCAGCTGCATACCTACCTGGTGGACAGTGACGGCAATATTAACTTTCCCGTTCTGGGGAAAGTACGGGCGGCCGGGTTGTCGAAGCAGGAATTGGTCAATAAGCTGCAACGGGAGATTTCAAACTATGTAGAAGACGCGATGGTGAGTGTACAGATTGTCAATTACAAGGTGACTGTACTGGGCGAGGTGCTTACGCCGGGAACGATCGAAGTCAAGAATGACAGGATCTCCATCCTCGATGCGTTGGGGCAAGCCGGTGACCTGACCATTAATGCCGACAGGAAGAACCTGTTGATCGTCAGGGATAATAACGGGCGATTGGAATATGCCCACGTCGACCTGACTAATCCGGACCTTTTCGCCTCTCCTTTTTATTACCTCCGCCAGAACGATGTCATCTATGTAGAGCCCAATAAAGCGAAAAAGAAAAACTCAAGGTACAGTCAGGCGGAACAATACAATATAACGGTCTTCTCGACTGTTTTGAGCGCCATCTCCCTCATTACTTCTTTAGTCATCACACTCAAACGTTAGAACATGGATACACAAGACACTGCGACATTAGGTTTGAAAACGATCCTGGTCAACTACCTCTTACATTGGAAGCTCTTTACTGTTGCTTTTGTGCTGTCGACTATATTGGCGGTACTTTATTTAATGATGACGCCCCGCACCTATGGGATGAAAGCGATCGTCCAGATACAGGATGTGACGGAACTGGGCAGTGGGGGAAGCGTAGCCTTAGGCGAAGCGGCCGGCTTGATGAAGTCGTTCGGTTTTGGAGGAGGGAGCACCGGCTCGATCAATATGGATGACGAAATCATGATCTTTAAGTCCAATGCGCTGTTCTGTAAGATGGCGCTTGAGCTGGGACTGAATGTGAACTATTCAAGGCCTTATTCCTTTCATCTTTTATACCATCCGCCGTTGAGGCTGACCACCGATCAGGGGACAAGCCTCCGGTTGGAGGAGGCGATTGATTTTAAGGTAGCTGTCGACGACGGCCGTATTGTAGTCAAGACAAAGTCGGCATCGGCCGGGAAAAAGGACTTTGTGTTTGCCTCGCTTCCTGCCGTGATCTCGTTGGGTGAGGGCGATTTCACGTTGGATTATGCCCCCGGCGCGGAGAGGATGACTTCCGGGAAGTTGAACATCACCTACCGTCCGGTGAATTGGGTGGCGGAAGAGTTGGCCAAAAATTTCCTGATCGAAGAGGTCTCCAAGTCGTCTAACATGATCGAGTTTGCCTGTGAAGACCATGAGAAGCAACGGGGGATGGATAAGTTGACGACATTGATCGCCCAATACAATAAAGTGAGCAGCGATTACCTGAAAAAGGATGCCGGACAGACGGTGTCCTTCTTAGACCAGCGGATTGATTCGGTGACCTACGCCTTAAAAACGCTCGAAAGCCAGATTGCCCAATATAAAAACAGGAACCACCTGCTGACTGTCGAGCACGACGCCGGCTTGTATCTTGAGCAGATGAAGGAGTTCCAGTCCCGGTTGATCGAGCTGGAGGCGCAGTCGTATATTATACGGATGGTACAGGACTTTATTGCCGACCCGGAGCATCAGTACAGTTTGTTGCCTCCCCTTTTTCTGCAGGAGGGAGACAAGGGAAGCCCGATCGCCTCCTATAATGAGTTGCTGATCGAACGATCCCGTGTGATACAAAATTCGAACCTAAGCAATCCGATGGTGAAAAACCTGACAGCCCAGGCGGATAAGCTAAGGGAAAGTGTCGTCCTCTCTATCTCGAATGCACAAAAAGGGATGGAATCTTCGATCAAAGAGATCAAAAAGAAAGAGGCTGCCGTCTACAACAAGGTGAATAACTTTCCGGCCGTCGAGCGGGACTTTACCGAACTGAAACGCCAACAGGAGATCTATCAGGCCGTCTATCTGGTGCTGATTCAAAAGAGGGAAGACACCTCGATGAAGGCTGGGCTGAACAAGGATAAAGCACGCCTGATCGACGAGGCCTATGTCGAGAAACGCCCGATCGCCCCCCGTAAGCTGTTTGCGGCCATCGGCATACTGCTGTTTACGTTGGTCGTACCGGTTTCCCTGCTGCTTGGGAAGAGCACCCTGAAATCCCTGTTTGACGAATACCACAGGGTAACGGGATAATCCCTGTTACCTCTGCAATCAGTAGCATTTTACTCGGGAATCAGTAACATATTCTTCGGGAATCAGTAACATGTTTGTCCGGACACATTGATCGTTCGCCGGATGGCGGACGATCAGTGCATCGTTACCCGTCAGCTACTTTCTCCCCACAAAACAGCTACTTTCTCCCTATCAAACAGCTAATTATTACCGAATAAACAAATAGAAGACAGTGAAAAAAGAGAGGAAAGAATATCGGGGAAGTCAGGATAAAATGATATCTTTGTGTGCTTATAGTAAAGTAACTCATATGAGAAAAAGAATCGTATCGTTTATGATGACAGCAAGCATACTGACTGCCTGTACGGGGCAGGGAACCGGAAGAGGAGAAGCAGACAGGGAAACGTTTGATTATGTGGTGGATCAATTCGCCGATTTGCAAGTGCTCCGTTACCGGGCGCCGGGCTTTGAGGCGCTTTCCCTGCAACAAAAACAGCTGCTCTATCACCTGTCGGAAGCCGGATTGATGGGGCGGGATATCCTGTTCGATCAAAACGGGCGTTATAACCTGATCATCCGCCGTACGCTTGAAGCGGTTTACAGGGAATATGGCGGCGACAGGGAAGACGAACAGTTCAAAGCGCTGGAAACCTACCTGAAACGCGTCTGGTTCTCTAACGGGATACACCATCACTATGCCGAAGACAAATTTGTTCCAGGCTTCACGCCCGATTACCTTGCCGGATGCCTGCAGGCCATAGGCATCTCCCATCTCCCCCTGCCGGAAGGACAGACGCTCGATGCCTTCAAGGCGGAGATTTTCCCCGTGATATTCGATCCCGCCGTCATGCCCCGCCGGACGGTACAAAGCGGAGACGGAGACCTGATACAGGCATCCGCCAACCATTACTATGCCGGAGGGATTACACAAAAAGAGGTGGAAGACTTCTATGCAAAGCTGAAAAACCCGGAAGATGATACGCCGGTGTCCTACGGGCTGAACAGCCGCTTGGTCAAGGAGAAGGATGGACGAATCGTGGAAAAGGTCTGGCGGGTAGGAGGGCTGTATACGGAGGCCATCGAACGGATCGTAGGGGCGTTGCAAAAGGCTCTTCCCTTTGCCGAAAACGAATCCCAGAAGGCGGTGATCGGGAAGCTGATCGACTATTACCGGACAGGCGACTTGAAGACCTTTGACGAGTATGCCATCCTTTGGGTGAACGATACCGCTTCGGTGGTGGACTTTGTCAACGGCTTTACGGAAACATACGGCGACCCGCTGGGAATGAAGGCCAGCTGGGAATCTACGGTTAACTTTACCAACTGGGAAGCGACAAAGCGGACGAAGGTGATTAGCGACAATGCGCAATGGTTCGAGGATCATTCGCCCGTGTCGGAGCGTTTCAAGAAAAAGAGTGTAAAGGGCGTCAGCGCGAAAGTCATTACGGTGGTGGCGCTGGGAGGCGACTGCTATCCGGCGACGCCTATCGGGATCAACCTGCCCAATTCGAACTGGATCCGTCGCGATCACGGCTCGAAGTCCGTGACGATTGAGAATATTACGGAAGCGTATGACAAAGCGGCGCAGGGGAACGGGTTTGACGAAGAGTTTGTCTGGAGTGATACGGAACGGGAATTGATCCGAAAGTACGGCTTTATTACGGATAACCTGCATACCGATCTGCATGAATGCCTGGGGCATGGTTCGGGGATTATCCTTCCGGGTGTAGACCCGGATGCGTTAAAGGCGTATAGCGCTACGCTGGAAGAGGCGCGCGCCGACCTGTTCGGCCTCTATTATATCGCCGATCCCAAACTGGTGGAGCTGGGTTTAGTGCCCGACGACGAAGCGTATAAGGCGGAGTACTACCGGTTCATGATGAATGGGCTGATGACGCAACTGGTACGGATCGAGCAGGGAAAAGAGGTGGAAGAGGCGCATATGCGCAACCGCCAACTGATCGCCCGCTGGGTGTATGAAAAGGGAAAGGCGGGGAATGCGGTCGAATGGAAGAGGAAAGAGGGTAAGACCTATGTCGTCATCCATGATTATGTCCAACTGCGTGTGCTGTTCGGCGCTTTATTATCCGAAGTACAACGTATCCGGAGCGAAGGTGATTACGAAGCCGGCAAACGATTAGTCGAAGACTATGCCGTGAAGGTTGATCCTGTCTTACATGCCGAAGTGCTGGCGCGTTATGCAGGGCTAAAGCTTTCTCCCTATAAAGGATTTGTCAATCCTGTCATGCGGGAGGTAAAGAACAAAAAGGGTGAAGTGACGGATATACGGATGGATTATACCGAAGGGTATACGGAGCAGATGCTCCGGTACGGCAGGGAGTATTCGTTTCTTCCGGTATATAATGATTGAGAGTGATACCTGTTTCTACATGGAGAATAAGATATATACCGAAATACAGAACAGTTTTGCCGAGTATCTGACCGAAAAGAAGCTGCGGAAAACAGAAGAGAGGTTCAGGATCCTTGAAGAGATCTGTACCTTTCCGGGACATTTTGATATATGCGCGCTCCACCGGAAACTGGATGATCAGAATTTTCATGTCAGTAAAGCCACCCTGTATAATACACTCGAGGTGTTGATCGACGGCGGACTGATTGTTCCTCTTCAGGTCAGCTGCAATGCCGTGCAATATAAGCTGCGGAAACTGGCGGAGATGCATTCACATGTGATCTGTACGAAATGCAAAACAATTCGTGAGATCAAGAATTATTTCCCCAAAGACCAATTAGACAGCGTAAAGACGCCCCGGTTTACGCCTGAGTTTGCCTCTTTGTACATTTATGGGCTGTGCAGTAAGTGTAAGAATAAAATGCAGAAAAAGAATGTATCAGATAAAAAAAACAATAAAAGAAAGCAATGAAAGTAGATGTATTATTGGGATTGCAATGGGGCGATGAAGGCAAAGGAAAGATTGTCGATGTGCTGACTCCCCGCTACGACGTGGTGGCACGTTTTCAGGGAGGCCCTAATGCGGGACATACATTGGAATTTGATGGAAAGAAGTATATTTTGCGTTCCATCCCCTCCGGTATTTTTCAGGGAGGGAAGATCAATATCATAGGGAATGGCGTGGTGCTGGATCCCCTCTTGTTTCGCGAAGAGGCCGAATCGCTGGCTAAGGCCGGGCACGACCTGACAGACCGCCTGTTCATCTCGAAGAAGGCGCATCTCATCCTGCCTACCCACCGCCTCCTCGATACCGCCTATGAAGCGGCGAAAGGCACTGGGAAGATCGGCACGACAGGGAAGGGCATCGGCCCCGCCTATACGGATAAAGTCAGCCGCAACGGTGTCCGCGTCGGGGATATCCTGCACGGCTTTGAGACGAAATACAAAGCCGCCAAAGCACGGCACGAAACAATACTCAAATCGTTGAACTATCCCTGCGATATCAGCAGGCAGGAAGCCGAATGGTTGGAAGCGCTGGAATACCTGAAACGGTTCACCCTGATCGACAGCGAATATACGGTTAACGCTTGCCTGAAAGAGGGCAAATCCATTCTGGCCGAAGGAGCGCAGGGGACGATGCTGGATATTGATTTCGGCTCTTACCCGTTTGTCACCTCTTCCAATACGGTATGCGCCGGATGCTGTACAGGCTTGGGCATATCGCCGCGCAATATCGGCGAAGTGTACGGTATCTTCAAAGCCTATTGCACACGCGTAGGCAGCGGCCCGTTCCCGACGGAGCTGACGGACGAGACGGGCGAAACGATGTGTGACATCGGGCATGAGTTCGGTTCGGTGACGGGACGTAAACGCCGCACAGGATGGATCGACCTGGTGGCGCTCAAATATGCCGTGATGATCAATGGCGTAAGCCGGCTCATCATGATGAAGAGCGATGTCCTGGACGGTTTTGAGACGATAAAGGCGTGTGTCGCTTACGTTGTCGACGGGAAAGAGACGGACGCCTTTCCTTACGAAGCGGACGATTCGATAGAGCCGGTATATGTCGAGCTGCCGGGTTGGCAAACGAACATGTCGGAAATGCGGAGCGAAGATGAGTTTCCGGAAGAGTTTAACGCCTATCTGACGTTTCTGGAAGAGGAACTTGGCGTTCCGGTAACGATTGTCTCCGTAGGGCCGGATCGCGAACAGACGATCATCCGTTATACGGAAGAGGAATAAACAGCTATTTTATCACACTAAAACAATCATACACTATGTCACTTTACTGGATTATATTTATTGGTACCGCTCTCCTGAGCTGGTTGGCTTCCTACCGCTTACAGAGCAAGTTCAAAGCGTATTCGAAGATACCGATGCCCAATGGCATGACCGGCATGGAAGTGGCGGAGAAAATGCTGCGGGATCATGGTATATATAATGTAAAGGTTACTTCGACCCCCGGCCACCTGACCGACCATTACAACCCGGCCACCCACACGGTGAACCTGAGCGAATCGGTATTCCATAACAGCAGCATAGCCGCTGCGGCCGTTGCCGCGCACGAATGCGGCCATGCCGTGCAGCATGCCACCGCCTACGCTCCGCTGAAGATGCGTTCGGCGCTGGTGCCTGTGGTCAGTTTCTCTTCCAATATTATGACGTGGATCCTGTTGGCAGGGATGCTTTTGCTGCATACCTTTCCCCAGCTCTTGCTCTTCGGCATTATCCTGTTCGCGACGACTACGCTGTTCAGCCTCATCACCCTGCCCGTCGAGATCAATGCCAGCCAACGGGCGCTCGCCTGGCTTAGCAACGCCGGGATAACGAACGTCCATACCTACGGCAAAGCGACCGATGCATTACGCTCGGCCGCCTATACCTACGTAGTAGCTGCGATCGGCTCGTTAGCTACCCTGATGTATTATATCATGATCTTTATGGGAGGAAGAAGCAGGGATTGAGGGATCAATCCCTTTCGTCACACATCATGGCTTTCAGCTTGTCCATGAAGGCATAGTCGGTGACGTCTATCTTGCAGGGCACTAAGGAGGCGTAACCACTATTTAACGCCAGCATGTCGTTGTCCGGACGGATCGGTTTGGCCTCTTCAAAAGAGCCGGTCAGCCAAAAGACAGCTTCTCCGAGCGCATTCTCCGAGCGCATATATTCGTTGACAAAGCGTCCGTCCGCCTGACGGCATACCTTTATCCCTTTCACCTGCGGAGTCGTGGGCACATTCAGGTTCAGATACGTACCGGCAGGCAGTCCTTCCCTCAGAAGGCGGCGGGCAAGCTTGCGCCCTATCCGGCAACACTCGCTGAAATCGGCATGTGGAGAATGTGTGGTCAGCGATATACCCATAGAGGGTATCCCCAAAATACATCCCTCTATCGCTGCCCCCATCGTGCCGGAATAATGCACGCATACCGCCATATTGCTGCCATGGTTGATGCCGGAAACCAACAGATCCGGTTTACTGTCCAACAGGTCGTTCATGGCCAGCTTTACACAGTCGACAGGCGTACCCGTACAACTGTAGACGGCCAGCCCCGCTTCCTGTTTCAGCAGGCGGTATTTGATGGGATTGAGGGAAGTGAGTGAACTTGACATGCCGGATTGGGGTTTGTCGGGAGCAAAGACCACCAAGTCGCCTAAATCCCTTAAACACTCGGTTAACTCGATTAACCCTTTGGCGTTTACGCCGTCATCATTTGTAATCAATATCAACGGTTTCTCTTTCATCGTACATCTTTTATATTTGAGAGGTAAAGATACGCAAAGAATATCAGAATCTATACCCGAAGTTGAGCTGAATCATCCAGTTCCTATGGGTTTCGTCTTCTATTGCATAAGGCTCGTTTTCAAACAGGATTTCATCTTCGCTGATATCGGTTAACCCGACCGCTACATTGACGGAAAACAGCAGACCCGTATCAAACAGATAGCCTGCACCGATGACTGCCGAGAAGTCAACAGGTTTTGTCATGTCCCGGTCGAGGAGATCCCCGATATGTTCGCCGCCAAAACCAATCTTGGACGAATTGATCTTAAATCCCAGCTGCGGGCCGGCAAAGATATTGAATCCGTTGTAAACATAATACTTGGCAAGAACGGGGATATTCAGGTAATCGTGTTTCAAGTCGACATTCTCATGCCCGAACTTTGCTCCCTGCATGGAATAGGAAAAGCCTGCCTCTGCCGCAAAAGCAGGAGTAAACATGTACTCGGCCGACAGGCCGAAATGTAAACCGGGCTTGATTGTCCCTGTCGTATGGGTGGTATTGGCCAGGTTCAATCCTGCTTTGGGAATGAGATAAAGCGCTTGGCCATGTATTCCGGCGGCCACAAGTAATACGAATAATACAACGTATAACGGCTTTCTCATATCGTTCCCTTATTCGTTTCAATCCATTTGCGTGCGTTGACAAATGCTTCAATCCAAGGAGTAACCTGATCGCTCTTCCTGCGCTCTTCCGGATAATAACCGCATTGCCAAGGGAAAATAGCCCGTTCGGGATGGGGCATCATGGCTAAATGGCGGCCGTCTTTCGAACATACGCCGGCCACAGACCATGCCGACCCGTTCGGATTGGCGGGGTAACCGTCGTAGCTATACCGGGCGGTGATGTTGTAGGCCTTTTCTTCGTAGGGGAAAGAGAATTTTCCTTCACCATGGGCAACCCATACCCCCAGCTTCGATCCGCTCAACGACCTCAGCATAATGGATTCGTTCTTTGGTATATCCAGACTGATGAATCCCGATTCGAATTTGTGTGAATCATTGTGGAGCAGCTTTAGCTTTTGTTCATGTTCGGGATACAACAGCCCCAGCTCCGCCATCAACTGGCAACCGTTACAAATGCCCAGGCTCAACGTATCTTTGCGGGCGTAGAAACGATCGATCGCTTTTTTTGCCTTTTCGTTATACAGGATACCGGCAGCCCACCCTTTGGCCGAACCCAATACATCGGAATCGGAGAAGCCGCCGCAAAAAACAATAAAGTGGACATCTTCCAACGTTTCACGTCCGCTCGACAGGTCGGTCAGGTGGACATCTTTGACGTCAAACCCGGCCAGGTACATGGCGTAAGCCATTTCGCGCTCGCCGTTTGTTCCTTTATTACGAATGATCGCCGCTTTAATTCCGCTCATCTCGCGACGATTGGCAGAGATCCCGTACGAAGAGAGCGTTCCTGTAAAGGTCTTATGGAATTTAAATGCCACCGGTTGCATTTTGTAGTTCTCAAAGCGATGACCTGCGCACACGCTTCCGCTTTGCCTGATATCCAATTGATAAGAAGAAGCGTACCAAACGTCGCGCAGATAGTCGATACCGAAATGGTACTGCGTATCCCCTTTCGAGACAAGGATATGCCGTTCGTTGACCGGTTTGGCTATGACGGCAAAAGCTACGCCTGCTTCCTGTAACAGCTTTTCGAACGCCTTTTTCTCCTTTACCTGAACCAGGATACCCGGGTTTTCAGCAAACAGTATTTTCATGATATCCGCCTCGCCTATTTTATCCAGCGTCACTTCCAATCCGCCTTCCACATTGGCGAAGCACATTTCCAGTAAAGCGGTGATCATGCCGCCGGCGGAAATATCATGCCCGGAAAGAATCAATTCCTTTTCAATCGCCTCCTGTACCGTATTGAATGCGTTGCGGAAATAGTCCGTATCCGTCACTGTCGGCGTTTCATCTCCCAGTGTATTCAGTACTTGGGCAAAGGCCGACCCCCCCAGTTTCAACCGGTCAAAAGAGAAATCAATGTAATAAAAGGATGTCCCTTTGTCGTTGATCATGACCGGAGAGACAATTTTCCTGATATCGCTCACCTCCGCACCGGCAGAGATAATGACTGTTCCGGGAGCCATCACTTTCCGGTCTCCGTATGTCTGTGTCATGGAAAGGGAGTCTTTCCCTGTTGGAATATTAATACCCAGGTTACAGGCAAAATCGGAAGCAGCCTGAACGGCTTTGTATAAACGGGCGTCCTCCCCTTCGTTGCGGCATGGCCACATCCAGTTGGCGCTTAACGATACCCCTTCCAGCTTATCGGTTAGCGGCGCAAAAACCAGGTTTGTCAACGCTTCGGCAATCGCCATGACCGAACCGGCGGCAGGATCGACGATGGCCACTTGCGGGGCATGACCGATAGAGGTCGCCATCCCTGCTTTCCCCCGGTAATCCAACGCGACGGCGCCCAGGTCGCTCAACGGCAGTTGCAGTTCGCCCTGGCATTGTTGGCGGGCAACCTTTCCGCTGACCGACCGGTCTACCTTATTTGTCAGCCAGTCCTTACACGCAACAGCTTCCAGTTGCAAAACCTTTTCCAGGTAATGATGCAGTTCCGTTTCCTTATAAACGACCGGCCGGTAAGATTCCTCTACCGTGCAGTCGGCCATCACTGTTTTAGGCGGTTTGCCAAACATATAATCCAACGTAAGGTCAATGGGTTTTCCGCCGTCCGCCTGTTCAAAGACAAGTTTCATATCGTCGGTCGTTTCACCCACCACATACATCGGGGCGCGCTCGCGGTCGGCAATGCGTTTGACCTGTTCTACCTCTTTTTCTTCCATCAGCAAGCCCATCCGTTCCTGACTTTCGTTCCCGATAATCTCCTTGGAAGAAAGTGTAGGATCGCCTACCGGAAGCCGGCTCATATCAATATGCCCACCGGTAGCTTCAACCAGCTCCGAGAGGCAGTTCAGATGACCGCCCGCTCCATGGTCGTGGATGGATATAATCGGATTGTTTTCCGATTCCGCCAGTGTACGGATCACATTCGCCACACGTTTCTGCATCTCTGGGTTGGCGCGCTGTACGGCATTCAGCTCGATGCCGCTGGTATACTGGCCGGTGTTGACTGAAGATACCGCTCCGCCGCCCATGCCGATCCGGTAATTGTCACCACCCATAACGATCACCTTTCCGCCCGGCTTAGGCTCTCCTTTCAGTGCGTCGCGCGCATTGGCATATCCTACTCCTCCGGCGAGCATGATCACTTTGTCGTAACCGTATGTCTTCCGGTTCTCTTCATGCTCGAATGTGAGGAGGGAGCCGCAGATCAGCGGTTGGCCGAATTTGTTTCCGAAATCCGATGCGCCGTTCGATGCCTTGATCAGGATATGTCCGGGCGTTTGATATAACCATGGGCGCGGGTCAAGCATCTTTTCCCATGCGCGCGCCCCTTCGGTACGGGGGTAAGAGGTCATATAGACCGCTGTTCCGGCAATCGGAAGAGAGGCTTTCCCTCCGCCCAAACGGTCGCGGATCTCTCCGCCTGTCCCTGTCGATGCGCCATTGAACGGTTCAACCGTTGTCGGGAAATTGTGTGTCTCGGCTTTTAACGAAAGAACCGTCTTCACCTCTTTAATAGCAAAAAAGTCCGGTTTATCTCCACTCAACGGGGCAAATTGTTCGACCACCGGACCTTCATTAAAGGCGACATTATCTTTGTATGCGGAAACTAATTTGTTGGGATTTGTGACGGAAGTCTGTTTAATTAATTTGAAAAGGGAATCGGTCTTCTCTTCCGAATCAATCATAAAGACGCCGTTAAATATCTTATGGCGACAGTGTTCCGAATTAACCTGAGCAAAACCATAGACCTCGCTATCGGTCAGCTTGCGGCCGAGTTTACCGCTCAGCTCGTTCAGGTAAGCGACTTCATCTTCGCTTAAAGCCAATCCTTCCTGCCGGTTATAGGCGTCGATATCTTCAATTGCGTATACCGGTTCGGGTTGTTTATGGATCGTGAATATCTCCTGATCCAACCCATCATACAGCCGTTGTAACATCGGGTCATATTCCGCTTTCTCTGAAGCTGCCGGATGATATTCCTCTATACGGGAAATACCGGCAAGTCCCATATTCTGAGTGATTTCCACCGCGTTTGTACTCCATGGAGTAATCATTTCACGGCGCGGGCCAACAAACCATCCTGTCATCCTGCCGGCCTGAACGGGCGTTGCTCCACTAAATAACCAAACCAGCTTTTGAATATCTTCGGAAAGGAACGGTTGCGCGGTTTCTACTGCCAGAACCGTCTTTGTTGAAGAGGTGAAAAATAGAATCATATTGTCGATTAATTGGTATATGTCAAATAAGTATCTTTCGATCCACAAAGATAGCACTTTTCCCTATATCCCAAGAAATAAACAAGTGGAAAACAATTGGCTATTTTTGGCGTCCGGTTTTGCGAATAGTAGTGAAATGACAAAATGATATTTTAACCCCTCTGAAAAGTGGCTGGATCAGACCGCCGTCCGAGCTGATTGATTCTATCGCCGAAAACAGGGGGTTAATGAAATTCACTTTGTCAGTAAAAAGGCTAAATAGTGGACAAATGTTATATATTATCCGGTATATGTATGCCTTTTTTGGGTTGTTTGTGCGTGATAACCTATCTTTTTGTTAGTTTGGAGTTGGATGGGGTTTTAGAGTAATTTAACTATCATTATCCTGTCATTTCTTTTCATTTTAGTGTTTAAAAACAATTCGTTAAGACTTCTTCACGAAATATCCGCGACTTCTTGGAAAAACATCTGGATGTTGTCCGGAAAACTCTTGGATGTTTTTAAAAAACTCTTAGATGTTCCCGGGGAAACTCTTAGATGTTTTCCAACTATTCTCTCAATATCGTTATCATTTCGGCCGGAAGAGCAAGTTTTTCGATCAAAAGTGGAGAAAAATGCGAAAAATAGGTCTTCCCGAAAAGTGGCATTTTCTTGACAAATGACAGAAAAAGCGCTGTTTTCGTGTCATTTTGTATTTTGAAGAGGGAGGCAAAAAAGGGTAAAAACAGGGCATTATTTTAATGTGTCGACCCAACCCCGCCGATTTATGATTCAAACGAAATAGTTCATACGCTGTATAAATTCCGGCAGAATGATTAACTTTGTCGCTGTTTGATAAAAAAATAATAGGTATATGAAGAAAATCAGAGCTGCCATCGTTGGATATGGCAACATTGGAAAGTATGTGCTGGAAACTATTCTTGCCTCTCCCGACTTTGAAGTGGGAGGGATTATACGCCGCAATCCGGGGGATGTGCCGGCAGAGCTAACCCCCTATCCTGTCGTCGACAGCATAAAGAAGTTGGAACATATTGATGTCGCGATACTGGCTACGCCTACGCGCAGCGTAGAAAAACAGGCCAAAGAGATCCTCTCCTTGGGGATCAATACCGTCGACAGCTTTGATATACATGGAGGGATTGTCGCGCTTCGCCGCTCGTTGGACGAAGTCGCAAAAGCGAACCGTTCGGTCGCCGTCGTCTCCGCCGGATGGGATCCGGGCAGCGACTCGTTGGTACGCGCCCTGCTGGAAGCAATGATTCCGAAAGGGATTACGTATACCAACTTCGGGCCGGGAATGAGCATGGGACATACGGTTGCCGTGAAAGCTATCGAAGGGGTAAAAGCGGCGTTGAGCATGACGATTCCGGTAGGGACGGGTATTCATCGCCGGATGGTGTATATTGAGGTAAAAGAGGGATATGACTTCAAGCAGGTGGCTGCCGCTATCAAAGCGGACGACTATTTCGCCCACGACGAAACACACGTCATGGAGGTGGCGAGCGTGGACAGCCTGCTGGATATGGGGCATGGCGTTAATCTGGTGCGCAAAGGCGTTTCCGGTCAGACCCAGAACCAGTTGATCGCCTTCGACATGAAGATCAATAATCCGGCGCTTACCGCACAGGTACTGATCGCCGTAGCTCGTGCAAGCTTCAAACAGCAACCGGGGGCATATACGATGATCGAACTTCCGGTCATTGACATGCTTTACGGGGAGAAAGAAGACTTAATCAAAAGGCTTGTTTAAACATTATTTATAGTCTGTAATCATGATGGTATCATTTATCACCTGGACAGCCGACCCTGCCATTTTCACGATCGGATCGCGTGAAATACGCTGGTATGCACTGGCGTTTGCTCTCGGTTTCTTTATCGGTTACAAAATTGTAGCGCGTATGTGGAAAAAGGAAGGGCTGAACCAGGAATGGCTCAATTCCCTTCTGGTTTATACGGGGTTCGGGACAGTTATCGGTGCACGTTTGGGGCATTGCCTGTTTTACGCGCCGGACTATTACCTGGCGAACCCGTGGGAAATACTGAAAACGTGGGAAGGAGGACTGGCCAGCCATGGCGGGACATTGGGTATCATTATCGCCATCTATTTCTTTTCGAGGCGTATCACACACAAGAATATGCTGTGGACATTCGATAAATTGGTCGTTCCCACCGGCTTGGTAGCGGCTATGATCCGTCTGGGAAATTTGATGAACCATGAGGTATACGGACTTCCGACCGCCAAGGCGTGGGGCTTTCGTTTTATTGAAAACCTGCACGCATGGAAAAGGGGGGCAGAGCCGCTTTTTTCCCCGCCGAGCCATCCTACCCAATTGTATGAAGCAGGGTGTTACCTGTTGACCTTCGCCCTTTGTATGTGGCTTTATTTCAAGAAAGAGGCCTATAAAAGGGAAGGGCTTATCTTTGGGATATTCCTCATCTGCATATTCGGTTCGCGTTTCTTCATTGAGTTCCTTAAAAACGATCAGGAACCATTCGAAGCCGGCATGCTGTTGAATATGGGTCAATTACTGAGTATCCCCTTTGTGTTGGCCGGGTGTTACTTTGTATGGAAAGCTTTTTCTAAACATCAATCATCGTCATGTACAAACTTAAAGAAATAGCGGCTAACGTCTATTATGTCGGTGTCAATGACCGGCAAAAGGCGCTCTTCGAAAACCTGTGGCCGTTGCCCTACGGCGTATCATACAATTCTTACCTGATTCTGGATGAGAAAACCGTACTGGTCGATACGGTCGATATCTGTTACAGCGATCTGTTCCTGAAAAAGATAAGCGACGCATTGCAGGGACGGCCTTTGGATTACCTGATCGTCAACCATATGGAGCCGGATCATGCCGGCAGTATCCGCCTGCTGCGCCAGCAATACCCCGACGTCCGGATCGTCGGCAACAGCAAGACGTTCGGGATGCTGGAGGGATTCCATGCCATTACGGACGGACTGCATGAGGTCAAAGAGGGGGACGCCATAGATACCGGAAACCGGACGCTGACATTCTTCATGGCGCCGATGGTGCATTGGCCGGAAGTGATGTTCACCTACGACCGGAAAGAGAAGATCCTCTTCTCCGCCGATGCGTTCGGCACCTACGGGACGCTGGATGGAGGCGTGATCGATGCGGACATGAACGTCGACTGTTTCTGGGAAGAGATGATCCGCTATTATGCCAATATCGTCGGCAAATACGGCAATCCGGTACAAAAGGCGCTTCAAAAGTTAGCGCCGTTGGAGGTACAAACGATTTGTTCGACCCATGGCCCTGTCTGGCGCGAACATATCGCGAAAGCGGTCGACACCTATTCCCGGCTGAGTCGTTATGAAGGTGAAGAGGGGGTTGTCATTGTATACGGCAGTATGTACGGCCATACGGAACACATGGCGGAAACCATCGCCTTCTCCCTGTCGGAGAACGGGATAAGGAACATCGTCCTGCATAACGTCAGCAAAAGCCATTCGTCGTACATCCTGAAAGATGTCTTCAAATACAAAGGGCTGATTGTCGGCAGCCCGACGTACAGCAACCAGCTGTTCCCCGAACTGGAATCGGTGCTGGGTAAAATAGAGCTTCGTGAAGTCAAAGACCGCCTGTTCGGCTATTTCGGGTCGTACACCTGGGCCGGTGCGGCGGTGAAGCGGTTGGCCGCTTTCGGGGAGAGGATGAAATGGGAAGAGGTCGGCCTCCCCGTCGAACAAAAGCAGGGACAGACCGCCGGCAAATACGAAGAATGCCTTGCCCTTGGGAAGGCCATGGCCGACAAGCTAAAAGGAATATAAACGAAAAAAGAGATATATACTATGAGAGTGATTATTGAACCTGATTATGAACAGTTGTCCAAGTGGGCGGCCTGTTATGTGGCCAGCAGGATAAGGAAAGCGAATCCGTCGGAAGGAAAACCCTTTGTGTTGGGCTTGCCTACCGGCTCTTCCCCTTTGGGCATGTACCGGAACCTGATTGAGCTTCACCGGAAAGGGGAGATATCCTTCCGGCATGTCATCACCTTTAATATGGACGAGTATGTCGGTCTGCCCCAGGATCATCCCGAGAGCTATCACTCGTTTATGTGGACGCACTTTTTCAGCCATATTGATATCCCACGCGAAAATGTCCATATCTTAGACGGGAACGCCCCTGACCTTGAAAAGGAATGCGCCGAATATGAAGCAAAGATAAAAGCGGCCGGAGGGATCGACTTGTTCCTCGGCGGCATAGGGCCTGACGGGCATATCGCGTTTAACGAGCCAGGCTCATCGCTGGCTTCGCGTACCCGTATCAAGACCCTGACCACCGACACCATCATTGCCAATTCCCGCTTCTTCGGCAACGATGTCAACAACGTGCCCAAGACGGCGCTCACGGTTGGCGTCGGCACCGTGATGGAGGCGGAAGAGGTATTGATCATGGTCAATGGCCATAACAAGGCGCGCGCCTTGCAGCAAGCGGTGGAGGGCGCCATCAACCAGATGTGGACGATCACAGCCCTGCAAAGGCACCGGAAAGGGATCATCGTGACCGACGAAGCCGCCTGCGCGGAGATAAAAGTAGGTACCTACCGCTACTTCAAAGATATTGAAAAAGACAACCTCTGCCCCGATAGCCTGTTGCGCAACTCTCAACTCTATTGCCTGTAATGCACCCTTTTTACGCGGGGGGAGATGGAGGTGAGTACCTCGTAGGGGATCGTATTCAGTTTATCGGATATCTCTTTTACGGACAGCTTTTCTCCGAAAATAATCACCGGATCGCCTTCATGGGCGTTTATACCGGTCACATCAATCATAGTCGTATCCATGCAGATGTTGCCAATGACCGGGCAACGGCGTCCGTTGATGACCACTTCACCCTTTCCGTTACCCAACTGCCGGTCTAACCCGTCGGCATATCCGATCGGGATAACTGCGATACGGGAATCGCGGGACACGTAGCTCCTCCGGCTGTAACCGATCGAATCGCCTGCCGGCACGTTTTGTATCTGTAGAATCGTTGTTTTCAGCGTTGTCACATTGCACAAACCCGCTTCCCCCGACACGTTGATGCCGTACAATCCGATCCCCAGACGCACCATATCCATCTGGTGTTGCGGAAAGCGTTCGATACCTGCCGAATTGAGGATATGCCTGAGGATACCATATCCCAATCCCACTTCCAGCTCTCCGGCCGCCCGGGTAAAGAGAGCGACCTGTTTTTCGGTAAAGTCATCAAATTCAGGGGAATCGCTTCCCGCCAAATGGGAGAACACGGAACGGACTACTACACCGCTTTGGCTCTTTAACCTCTCGCAGACCGCCGGCATGTCGTCCGGCTGGAAGCCCAGACGGTGCATACCCGTATCAATTTTAATATGGACAGGATAAGAGGTCATCCCCCGCCGTTCCGTCTCTTTAATGACAAGGTCAAGCAGGCGGAAGCTATAAATCTCCGGCTCCAGATGGTTTTCCAGCATCAGGTTAAAGCTGCCCAATTCGGGGTTCATCACCAGTATGGGGATCGATATACCCTCTTTGCGGAGTTCCGCCCCTTCGTCGGCCAGGGCGACCGCCAGGTAATCGCAACGATGCTCCTGCAGGGTTTTTGCCAGCTCGTTGGGGCCGGCGCCATAGCCGAACGCTTTTACCATACATACCATTTTTGTCTCGGGTTTCAGTCGCGACCGGTAATAGTTGTAATTATGGATAATCGCATCCAAATCGACCTCCAGGATGGTTTCATGCACCTTCTTCTCCAGCAGGTCTGAAATACGCTCGAAATGAAAGCGGCGCGAACCTTTCAGCAGGATCAGTTCGTCTTTGAATTTCCGGATCGAAGGAGAGGCCATGAACTCTTCGGTGGTCAGGTAAAATTCCTTCTCCATATCAAACAGCGCGCCGCACTCCTTAATATCTCGCCCGATACCGATGATCCGGTCTATCTTTCGGCGTTTGACTAAGTCGGCAACCTTCTTATACAGCGACTTGGGCAATGTCCCCGACTGTAAAATATCCGAAAGGATCACCGTGCGTTTCAGCTTCTTTTCCGCCCGGCGGCTGCGCAGGAAATCGAGTGCGATATCTAAGGAGTTGATATCCGAATTATAGGTATCGTTGATCAGCAGGCAGTTGTGCATCCCCTGTTTGACGTCCAGGCGCATCGCTACCGGCTCCAGTTGGGAGAACTTCGAGAAGTTGCGGATACTGCTGGTCGGCTTCAGGTAGAGCATCAGCGCGAGGCAGTGGATCACGTTTTCGATCGACGCATCGTCGGTAAAGGGGATGACATAGGTATCGGTAATCCCCATCATCGTACAGGTAATCTCCGTCTGCGCCTCCCGCTTTTTTACCGCTTCGACGAAGAGGGGGGCGTCGGAATTGGTACGGCTCCAGGCGATCGCCTTATGGGAGAGCAGAGCCGACTCGATACAGTTGGCAATGAACTGGTTGTCGCCATTATAGATAATCGCTTCGCAGTCGTTGAAGAGGGCGAGCTTTTCGACGCATTTCTGCGTCTGGGAGATGAAATTCTCCTGATGCGCCTCTCCTATACCGGTCAGGATCCCGATGGTCGGGGCGATGATGGGGCGAAGCGACTCCATCTCGTTGGGCTGGGAGACGCCCGCCTCGAAAATACCCAGCGTATGCTGCTCGTCCATCTGCCATACGGACAGGGGGACGCCCAACTGCGAATTATAGCTGCGGGGGGAGCGTACGATATTGAAATCGTTGTGTAGCAGCTGGTATAGAAACTCTTTGACGATCGTCTTCCCATTGCTGCCCGTAATGCCGATAACGGGTATGTGAAACCGTTTCCTGTGCCAGGCCGCCAGCTTTTGCAACGCCTTTAACGGGTCTTTTACGACTAAGAAATTCGCCCCCGTCAACGCTTCGAACTCCGGACGGATCTCGTTTACCACAAAATTACGCACGCGCAGGTGATACAGCTCCCGTATGTAGTTATGCCCATCGTTTGTCTTGGTTTTCAGTGCAAAGAAAAGGCTTTGCCCGGGCAAAGAGAGCCGGCGGCTGTCGGTCAGCAGGATGCGGATCGTCGCCGGATGAAACTTCTCCCTCTTCACGCCAATCGCCCGTGCAATCTCCTGTATTGTATATTCCATCGCCTCTATTTTAGTTTGGACTTTAATAACGTTATCTCATTTGAGAGGCTAAAATACGGAAATTTTCCGGTAAGCTGTTCCGCCTTTAACAAAGTTTGCATGATGAAGCGGCGGTAGGCCTCGCTCCCGGGCTGGAACGGCCTATGGTCGATGGCTTTTCGTATCTCCTGCCATTCGCGGAGAACGGTTTGCGTCGCGGGGGAGAAAAAGGCCTGCCCGAACCGCTGCCAGATATAGTCGACGGCCAGGGAAGAGGGGTGGAGCATGTCGCCGGCATAGAAGCGGTAGTCGCGCAGATCATCCATCATCAGTTCATACGCCGCGAAGTAGGCGACCCGTTCGGGATAAAGCGATTGCAACTGGTGGATGGCGAGCAGGAGGGTGGATTTGCTCAGCTGGTTGCCGTGGGCCCCATCCCTCGCATGGCGCACCGGACTGACGGTGAACAGGACTTTCAGCTCCGGGAAATGTTCCCACAGCGAAAGGAGCAGGCTCTTCCATTCCGACACGATCTCTTCGACCGCCAACAGCTCCCTGTCGAACATCTTTTCCGGCAACTTGTGGCAATTGGAGACGACCCGCCCGTTCTTTTTCAGCCGGTATACGTAGGCCGTGCCAAAGGTAATGGCCAGCCTGGAGGCTTTGGCCAACCTGTCCGACGACTCCGCCAGCCCCCTGTTCATCCCCTCCAGCGCCTCCCCCTCGGAAAGGGAAGAGAAGCGGCTATGGTGCGCAAAACTGTGATAGGCGCCCTCATGCCGGAACAGGTCGGCAGGCGAAAAGCGCTCGGGACGCAGCAGCCGGAGAAGCGACGCGGCGATGGAGGCCGGATTGTATACGACCCCGAAAGGGTTGATATCGACCTTGAATTTATTCTCTCTCAATTTGTCCCCTATATTCTCGACAAAGCAGGAGCCTAACAGCGTTATTTCGTCCGTATGGGAGAACTCGAAAGGGGCTTTCGGAATCGAAACGGGTGTCCTGAATTCCATTGGATTGATGTTTAAATGATTTTCTGCATTTCAAATACAAACGCCATCCATACCCAATACCGTATCGCTTTCCCCAGGAACATCGAAACGGCTACAATCCAGACGTTCGCACGAAGAAACCCCAATGCGACGGCAATAAAATCGCCGATACCGGGGAGAAAGACGAAAAAGGCCGTCCATGCCCCCCTCTTCCTGATCCACTCCTGCATCCGCTGCAGCTTTGTACTGTCCAGCTTCAGGTATTTCTCAATCCATTCCACCTTGCCCAGCAGCCCCAGCCAATAGCAGGTCATCCCACCCAGGAAATTCCCCGTCGTAGCCGCCACCATACAGGGGCAATAGGCGCCGCCCGCCAGCAACACGCCGGTCAAGACCACTTCGCTACTGAACGGCAAGACGGTCGCAGCGAGGAAAGAGGCGATAAACACCCCTATATAACCGTATTCGACAAGGATATCCATAGGCGTAGCGCGAGTAGGAGGACAAAGAAAAGGATCGAAAAATGGTAGAACAGGAAGAGCCGTTTCCCGTGGTTCACCGTAAAAAAGTGGGCCAACAGGATCGCCACCGGCAGGCAGGCCGTACTCAGAAACTCTTCGGAAGACTGCTCATACAGGAAATAGAGGGCGAACGAGAAAAGGGCGAACATGATCAGGAACGACAGGAACTGCCGTGTACGCAACCCCTCTTCGTGCTGGTGGGTCATGATATACAGGATCGAGATAAAGACCAGCACGCCCACATAGAGGATGTGCATCCAGGGGATAAAGCCGGTCTCGATGGCGATAAAAAAGCGGAACTTCAGAAACGTGGAAAAGGGGAGGGTAAAGGGCGTATAGTCCTGTTGCCAGACACACCACCCCAACAAAAACCAATAGACGACGCCCACGCCGAACAAAGAGGCCACAAAAGTACGGATATTGAGCGTCTTAAAATTATACATCCCGACCCAGAACAGCGGAAGGAAGCAGAGGATATGCACCCAGATCAGACTGCCGACGCCGATATACAACGCCGCGTTGAACGCCCTGTCTTTCGCCGCTCCGTCATGATAGGAGGCAAACAGCTGGTACATGGCCAGGATAAGGCAGAAGACGCCCACCGACGTCGATTTCAAGGGGAAAAAGTCGGGATTGGTACTGATCAGCAGGATATAGAGCAGGAAAGGCAGCAACGTCTTGCCGCGGATAATCATCACGGCATAATTGGCGCGGTGAATCAGGAATGCGCCGCCCAGCGTGAGGAAGAAAGCGACCAGGTAGGTAATGGTTTTGCCCGGCAAGATCCGGCAGATGGTATTCCACAGGGGAGGAGCCGAAACGCCGCCATAGACGGGAAAGCCGACGGAGTAGATATAGCCGGCGACCCAACAGAGGAGCGACAACCCCAGCGTATAGATATACGTCCCCAGGGAATTGATCCTGTACAGTTTGCCGTAGCCCGATACTCTTCTCCGCCTCATCCCTATCCTACCTATAAATCGAAGCCGATATCGCTCCGGAAATATTTCCCGTCAAAACAGATCGCCTCCGCGCCGGCAAAAGAGCGGGCTAAGGCCTTTTCCATATCTTCCCCGTAAGCGCTGACCGCTATGACCCGTCCGCCATTCGTCACGATCCGGCCATCCGCCTCTTTCGTGCCGGCATGGAAGAGGATACAGTCCGCGCCGGCCTTGTCCAGGCCGCTTACGGGTTTCCCCTTTTCGTAGGCCCCGGGATAACCGCCGCTCACGAGCATCACCGTCACCGCCACGCGCGGATCATACGCCAGTTCACGCGCTGCCAGGTCGCCCGCGGCCACCCCCTCGAGCAGCTCCACCAGGTCGCTCCCGATACGCAGCATCACCACTTCCGTCTCGGGATCGCCCATCCGGCAGTTGTATTCGATAACCAGCGGCTCGCCCTCCACGCTAATAAGCCCCAGGAAAATAAACCCCTTATAGTCGATCCCCTCGTCTTGCAGCCCCTTGATCGTCGGGCGGATAATCCGCTCCTCCACCTTTTCCATAAAACGCCCATCGGCAAAGGGGACGGGAGAGACCGCGCCCATTCCGCCGGTATTCAGGCCGGTATTGCCCTCGCCGATCCGTTTATAATCCTTGGCTACGGGAAGTATCTTATACTCTTTTCCGTCGGTCACGACAAAGACCGAACACTCGATGCCGTCGAGGAACTCCTCGATCACCACCGTTTTGCCGGCCTCGCCAAACCGTCCGTGCAACATGCCGTCCAGCTCCCGCCGCGCCTCTTCGAGGCCGTGCAGGATCAGCACCCCCTTGCCTGCAGCCAGCCCGTCGGCTTTCAGCACGTAGGGAGGGCGCAACGAGGCGAGGAAAGCCTCCCCCTCCTGCTGGTTATGGGCCGTTACGCTTTTGTAGCGGGCGGTCGGGATATGATGCCGCCCCATGAACGCCTTGGCGAAATCCTTGCTTCCCTCCAGCCGCGCCCCCGCCTTACTGGGGCCAATAACGGGGATGGCCGACAGCGACGGGTCGTCGCGGAAGTAATCATACACCCCGTTTACCAAAGGATCTTCCGGCCCTACGACAACCATATCGACCTGTTCCGCCAAGACAAACGCCCTGATAGCCGGGAAGTCCGTCGCCCCTATCGCCACATTCGTTCCCGCCTGAGCCGTCCCCGCATTGCCGGGCGCAATAAACAGCTTATCCACTTTCGCGCTTTGCCTGATCTTCCATGCCAGGGCATGTTCGCGCCCCCCTGAACCTAACAGTAGTATATTCATTCCGTCTCTTGTTTTATCACTCATCATTAATACTCGTTTTTCCCTCTTTTCTTAAACGGCTTCTTGAACGGTTTCTTCTCGCGGAAACCGCGGTCGTCGCCGCTATATTGCTTGCGTGCGGGACGGCCATCGTTCCGCTCTTCGCCAAAAAACCGCTTCCCCGGCGTATAGATAGACAGCTCCTCTTCGTCCTCGGTATGCGCCGCGGCAAAACGGCGGTCGGGGCGATCCATGCGGTCTGTCCTGAAGTTGACCGGCTTCGACGTGCCTTCGCGCTTCGTGACTACCGGCTTCGCCGCCGGCCTGTCGCCCCCCTCTTCGTTCAACGCCCTTTTGTAGTCCCTGTTTTTCCCCTCGAAGATATCATAACAGCGGTATTCGCACTCCAGCGAACCGTTGATCATCTTGACCTTCTCGCTCGGGCGAAGCCCTATCTTATCGAAACATTCATCCTTATAACTGATAATCCAGACTTTATACCCCGTAAAGAGGTGTTTGATCCGTTCGCCGATCATGCCGTACAGCCCCATCAGATCGCGGGAAGAGATCCGTTCGCCATAGGGCGGATTCGTGACCATAATACCCGGACGGGGCGCCTCGGCAAACTGCTGGAAAGGCAACACCTTAAGCTCGATATACTTTATCAGCCCCGCGCCGCGGATATTTTTCTCCGCAATCTCGATGGCCACCGGCGAAATATCGCTCCCGTAGCATTTGAACGTAAACGGACGCTCATCCTGCTCGTCATTATAAATACGGTCGAACAGCTCCGCGTCAAAATCCACCCACTTTTCGAACGCAAACTCCTTACGGTAGATACCCGGGGGGATATTGAGGGCGATCATGGCCGCCTCAATCAGCAACGTGCCTGATCCGCACATCGGGTCGACAAAATGGGAATCGCCCCTCCACCCCGTTTTGAGGATCATTCCCGCCGCCAGCACTTCGTTCAGCGGCGCCTCCGTCTGTTCGATGCGGTAGCCGCGCTTGTGGAGGCTCTCGCCCGAACTGTCGATAGACAGCGTACAGTCGTCGTGCGAGATATGGATATTGATGTAGAGGTCGGGGTTGTTGACGCGGACCGACGGGCGTTTATCGTATTTCTCCATAAAGTAATCCACGATCGCGTCTTTCGTGCGGTAGGCGACGAATTTGGAGTGGCTAAAATCCTCCGAGTGGATCACCGAGTCGATGGCAAACGTTTTGTCGACAGAGAGATAGTCTTCCCACGCAACCTCCTTTACCCGCCGATATACCGTATCGGCATCTTTTGCCTTGAAGTGATACACCGGCTTCAGGATACGCAAGGCCGTACGGCAGTAAAAGTTTGCCTTATAAAGCAATTCCCTATCCCCTGTAAAGGATACCATCCGGCGTCCGGTCTGTACATTATTGGCGCCCAAAGAAATTAATTCGCCGGCCAGGATATCTTCTAATCCATAAAGCGTCTTGGCCACCATTTCGAAATTAGCGTTGCTCATTTCAGTTACTAAAAATTAATCGTTTTATTATTGTTCATGTATGAATTGCTGTACTGTTTTCCCTGCCGGAACATCCCGGGTGATCCAGACATTGCTTCTTATTTCGGGAACATACGTATTCCCACCGACAAAATTACATATAATATCCGGAAATTTCAACAGATTAAAAGCATAATGAAAGATAAAGGCCGCCCCCACCCTGGTGAAACGCCGGAGCGATCACCAGGCGGTTGGCCGCTTTCCCCGCCGCACACCTCGCAATGGCGCGGCGGATAGAGAAATAAATCAGGTACGAAAGCTCGACCGACAGGATGCCGAAACCGGCGCCCGCCACCACGTCGGAGACCCAATGGCGGTTCTTGTACAGCCGCATCCCCCCTACCGCCGCCGCCGCCACATACCCCGAATAGGCCAGCACAGGGTTGCTGTCCTTAAACTCTTTCCACGCCAGGTGTGCGCCAAGGAAAGCGTTGGCCGTATGCCCCGAGGGAAAGGCATAAGGTGCGCCGTCGGGACGGGGTTTGTCGACTACTTTCTTCAGCCCATGCACCATACCGGCGTTCATCCCCTCGGCAAGCGCCAAAAGGAAAATATGGTCGGTCACGCTATGCTTCCCTTTCCCCGTCAAGTCGCACAGAAACACCCATCCCAGCATCCCCCATTCCATATAATTATCCACCTCAAAAGAGCCGCCGCCATCCCCGCGCCTGAAAAGATGAAAATCGTTCATCCCATCAATCACCGACCCGGCAACCCCCACCGCAATAAGCGAAGCCGGCAGTATCAAAGCCCCCGGCCTAAACGCATACCCCGCTTCCACCGAGTCCGTCGGCAACGCCGGAGGCGATCCCCCATCTTCCGCCAACGCCGGCACAACCGCCATCCACACCCCAATCAACCCAGCCATTTTCCGAAACCAACTCCCTTTCATACCTCCTCCATTCTTTCTATGCCGGCAAAAGTACAAAAAAGATCAGGATTACAGCATTTCCCCGCCCGAATC
>JAISQD010000012.1 GCA_031274415.1 Tannerellaceae bacterium
AAAGACCAGACTAATTTCCGGCTGACCAGCGTCCATTTCTATAACCGCAACACCGTAGGGTGTATTGCCCCTGCCGCCGCCAACGGCGACTGGACAGGTCACTCTCCGCAAGCCACAGACCCCAGCCTGCCTACGGATCCTAAACCAGCTTTGACAGCTAATTCTATCCCGGTATCGTCATACCCAGCCAACAATATAATAGCTGATTTCTACGCCTTTGAAACGGCGGCGGGATTGGGATATGGCGCATCAGCATACTACGACAAGGAGCCTTGCCTTATTATCGGCGGAAAATATAGAGCAAGTGACGATAGTCGTGAATTGGAAACCATTCCCGAAACCTATTACCGCATAGACTTTTATGCGAACTATCACTACTTAGCCCTCCTTCGTAACCACCGATACACAGTAACAGTCAACAAGGTGGCCGGCCCTGGATACTTGAACAAAGCGGATGTGCTGAAAGCCAGTTGTGTGAATGTCGAGGCAGAGTTAGAATGGACAGATGATGACCTGCTTGATGTGATGTATGACGGAAGAGATTATCTGGCTGTTAGCAGCAATACAATCAAAATCCCTGACATGGACATACTTGTAGAAACAGATTGTGAAGGTGGATGGGTCATCAGTGAAAAAAGTGGCGACTTCTACCTATCGCGAGAATCAGGGGCAAAGGGAGAGAAACTGGCAATCACTGCTACGGCGCTATATGCAAATGAAACCCGGGATGTGGGCTACTTCTATATCGCGGCCGGACGTTTCAAGAAAAAGATAATCGTACGCCAGACCGAACAGGACATATCATTTGAAGAAGCAACTCCTGTGAATGGTAATGGGGTCATACGTACAGATCAAAAGGTTAGTATGATGTTCGAAGGAAGTTATGACGGCACTGTAAAAGTGAGGGCATCCTGTGTTCCTGAAGGTATTGTTGGCACCGGTGTAGGTTCAAACAACACGACTATTAATTTTAAACTGACTGGGCCGACGAACCCCTTTGAGCGTAGGATTGTTACATACCTGTATTCAATAAAAGGTGTGGATGACATTCCCGTAAATGACGTCGAACATTATCTGACGCCTGAGTACGGGATCTTCGACATTACTTTCAAAACCGCGAACGTTACCCCTCTGAACATAAGCCATAAACCTATTAAAAATTATTTCGCCGCCCCTTCTGGCTGGCACTACATAACCTTAAATGCTACCGTTGCTAAATATTTTAATGATTTCGCCACTTCTGGGGGGAAGACTTTATCCGAAGATGCCATCCCGTTTGGGATTCCCGATATTACTACTGATGGGAATAAGTATCTCGCTTTAGGAGGTGATACCCAGATTATGAGTGGATGGAAAAATCAAGATGGGGGTAACCAATGGTTGTTCTTGGAGTCATCCTACATCAGAGGCGGAACATTCTATCCATCAACCAAGTGGATTATATTTGAAAGTCCGGGTCATAAACCGCAAGTACGATTCAATCTGGTGGTCGAAAGAAATTAAACTGACCTCTTATATCTCTAAAAATCAAGCAGGTGTAGTCATCACGCAGCATACTTCATATCCGCAACCCTCGAGGGTAGTAACTTGCTACCCTACTGGAGGCTGGAAATTTAAATGTGTTTATCCGGGATTTTAGGTAGGTATGGTTTTATATACTTGAAATAAAAAAGTACCTTTGCGTAAAATTAATTTAACGATGATACAATCGATGACAGGTTTTGGCAAGGTGACTGCCGAGCTTCCTTCTAAAAAAGTAACAGTTGAAATAAAAACGCTTAACAGTAAGCAATTAGATGTTTCAATGCGCATTCCTTCTATTTATAAAGAAAAGGAGATGCAAATTCGAGGCCAATTGTTGAAATCACTGGAACGTGGGAAGGTGGAATTTTCTATTTTTATAGAATCTGTGGGGAAGGATATGCCTACGCAAATCAATGCGGTAGCGATAGAACATTATTATAACCAGATAAAGGAGATTGCCGGCAAATTGGATATTCCCCTTCCTGCAGATTGGTTTCAGGTATTGCTTCGTATACCGGAGGTGGTTAAAGCGGAGATTACCGAACCGGACGAAAGCGAATGGAAAATCGTACAGCAGGCCATTGACGACGCTATCGGGCAGCTCCATGATTTCCGTATTCAGGAAGGAGCGATGCTGCAAAACCTGTTCATTCAGAAGATTAAGAAAATCACATCATTGGTATCCGACATAGAAAAGTATGAAGGAGAACGCATCGAAAAGATCAAAACCCGTATTGTGGATAACCTGGAGAAGGTCGTTACGACGGATTACGATAAAAACCGTTTCGAGCAGGAGATGATCTATTATATCGAGAAATTAGACGTCAATGAAGAAAAGAGCCGTCTGGATAATCACCTGAACTATTTTATCAGCACAATGGAAGAGGGGCAGGGGCAAGGAAAGAAACTTGGTTTTATCGTTCAAGAAATAGGACGCGAAATCAACACGCTCGGGTCGAAAAGCAATCATGCCGAAATGCAGCAGATCGTGGTCAGGATGAAAGATGAGCTGGAGCAGATTAAGGAACAGGTATTAAACATTTTATAAGGATGGCCGGGAAGCTGATCATATTTTCCGCTCCCTCCGGTTCGGGAAAGTCTACGATTGTCAACTACCTGTTGGAGCAACGCCTGCGCCTGCGTTTCTCTGTCTCGGCAACCAGCCGTTTGCCGCGCGGGGCGGAACGGCATGGCGTGGACTATTACTTTCTTTCTCCCCGTGAGTTCCGTGAACGCATCGCCGCCGGCGAGTTCCTCGAGTACGAAGAGGTCTATGCCGGTACCTATTACGGGACGTTGAAAAGCGAGGTGGAGCGTATCCTGGAGCAGGGCGACCATGTTGTCCTCGATGTGGATGTCGTAGGGGGATGTCGCATAAAAGAGCAGTACGGCGACCGCGCCCTTTCTATCTTTATCCGGCCGCCAAGTCCGGCGATCGAGGTTTTGCGGAGGCGTTTGATCGAACGCGGTACGGATTCTCCTGAAGTGATTGAAAACCGTGTTGCCAAGATGGCGTTTGAACTGACATACGCTTCCCGTTTTGATCTGGTCGTTGTGAATGACGAATTGCATCAGGCGCAAGCCGAAGCGTTTGACCATGTAAAAGCCTTTTTGGAACGATGAAAAAGACAGGCATATTTTCCGGTTCGTTTAATCCGGTGCATATCGGGCATCTTGCGTTGGCCAATTGGTTATGCGAATATGAAGGATTGGACGAGATATGGTTTCTTGTTACTCCCCAAAACCCATTGAAAAAAGAGCATGAACTGATGGATGACCGGCTTCGTTACGAGATGGTGAAAGCCGCCATTGGCGATTATCCGAGATTCAAAGCAAGCGATTTCGAGTTCTCTTTGCCTAAACCGTCTTATTCGGTCGATACATTACAGAAATTGCAAGAGGCATACCCCGACCGCCGGTTCTATTTCATACTGGGAGCGGATAATTGGGTGACAATCAGCCGGTGGAAAAACCATGAAGAGCTCCTC
Source organism: Tannerellaceae bacterium (assembly GCA_031274415.1). Taxonomy (GTDB): domain Bacteria; phylum Bacteroidota; class Bacteroidia; order Bacteroidales; family Tannerellaceae; genus DFXE01. The sequence goes on from JAISQD010000012.1 coordinate 3,513, forward strand.
GCCGGCTACCCTGTCCTTATTTATCCCCGCTCGGGATACGACGTCCGTATCCCTGCCCGCTATTCCCATATCCGATTGGTCGGCGCTCCCGTTATCGACATCTCTTCCACCCATATCCGTCAGGCATTCCATGAAGGAAAAGACCTCCGTTTCTTTTTGCCCGAAAGCGTGATGGAACGACTGTATGGCGATGGCCGGTAAAGAAGGGGGAAGGAGTGATAAAAATGGCAGTACGCGGGAACATTCCTGCCGTTTTTACTGTTATATGATATATGGGGTATGCCTGTTTGGCAGCTTTTTATTGTTAAAACGGAAGCTTGTATAGCACAGTACTGTTAAGCACAGTTAAGCATGAAACATGTGCCGTTAAAAGTGATAAAAAATCGGATACGGTAGAGAATATCAGTACGTTTTTTGAGTTTAATTTGTCGTACAGAAAGTGTTAAATTTAAGTGTTTAATAAAAGAATAATGAGTATGAAGAAAGTATGGAAGAATGTGCTTGGAGTCGTATGTGTAGCGGCTATCAGTGCAAGCGCTGCAATTGGAACGAGCATGTATTTGATGAACAAAAAGCAGATGGATTCGCCCTACTCTGTAGACGCCGGTTATGGGTTTAAACAACCTGTTCGCTTAACGAACTACAATACGGTAGCTGCCGAACATATCGACTTTACAACGGCTGCCGAAAGCGCGGTACACGCCGTTGTGCATATCAAGTCGGTCACCCAAAACAGGGGTGGCGGCGGACAGTATTTCGATCCGTATGAATTTTTCTTCGGCTTTGGCAATCGCGGCTATCAACAGCGGCAGCCACAGCCCCGGGTAGGGTTCGGTTCGGGCGTCATTATTTCTACCGACGGCTATATCATCACCAACAACCATGTCGTGGACGAAGTGGATGAGATAGAGGTCACCCTGAATGACAGCCGTAACTTCCCGGCTAAACTGATCGGTACGGACCCCGTGACCGATATAGCGCTGCTCAAGATAGAGGGAAAAGATTTCCCGACCATCCCGTTCGGCGATTCCGATAAACTGAAAGTCGGCGAGTGGGTGCTGGCCGTCGGTAATCCGTTCAACTTGCGTTCGACCGTCACGGCCGGTATCGTCAGCGCGAAGAGCCGCAACGTCTTTATGGGTGGCGACAACAAGAGCAAGATCGATTCGTATATCCAGACGGATGCGGCGGTGAATCCGGGAAATAGCGGCGGAGCGCTGGTCAATACAAAAGGAGAACTGGTCGGTATCAATACGATGATCCTGTCCGAGACGGGGAATTTTGCCGGTTATTCGTTTGCCGTCCCGATCAGTATTGCGGGAAAAGTGGTGGCCGACCTGAAACAGTACGGGACGATACAACGGGCGGTATTGGGCGTATTGATCAAGGACGTCGGTAACCTGTCGGACGAAGAAAAGAAGGATGTCAAAGTGCTGGAAGGCGCATATGTTTCCGACTTTAGCCAACGCAGCTCGGGTAAAGAGGCCGGAATAGAAACCGGCGACGTTATTACAAACGTAAATGATGTTAAAATCAAATCTGTCAGCGCCCTGCAAGAGCAGATCAACCGTTTCCGTCCGGGCGACAAGGTAAAAATAACGGTCGACCGTAAGGGCACGGTAAAAACATTCAACGTCGAGCTACGGAACATGCAGGGGAACACCGACCTGGTGAAGAACCGGAATGATGTGGCCGAACTGTTGGGCGCGGCTTATAAAGAGTTGACAGCTAAGCAGAAACAGCAGTTGGGTATTAGCTATGGCATTGAAGTTGTGGCTGTTTACAATGGGAAAATAAAAGATGCCGGCATCACAAAAGGATTTATCATTATGCTGGCGGATGATCAGAAAATATCGACTCCCGATGATCTGGAGAAAATTGTCGAGCGGATCATAAAGGGAGGAAAGGAGGAACAGGTCGTCGTTCTGAAAGGGATCAACCCCAACGGACGTACGAAATACTATGCGGTGGATCTTGCCGAATAAGATAAAAAGTCTTATCAGGCACAGAAGATTGTTAAAGGTTTATAATTGGTTGGGTGTGGGGTGCACTCAACCAATTCATGCAAATAAAAAATAGTATCTTTGCATCCCGTATTCTCAATTAAAAACGTTGGATGAGACAATTAAAAATTACAAAGTCCATTACCAATCGCGAAAGCGCTTCGCTTGACAAGTATCTTCAGGAAATAGGCCGGGAGGATTTGATTACAGTCGAAGAGGAAGTCGAATTGGCACAGGCTATCAAAAAAGGAGACCGTAAAGCGTTAGAGAAACTAACCAGAGCTAATTTGCGTTTCGTTGTATCTGTGGCCAAGCAATATCAAAATCAAGGATTAAGTTTGCCTGACTTAATAAATGAAGGCAACCTTGGATTGATAAAGGCGGCAGAGAAGTTTGACGAAACCAGAGGGTTCAAATTTATCTCGTATGCTGTATGGTGGATTCGCCAATCTATTCTGCAAGCGTTGGCTGAGCAGTCGAGAATCGTTCGTTTACCCTTGAACCAGGTCGGTTCGCTGAATAAGATCAGCAAAGCCTTTTCCAAGTTTGAACAGGAAAACGAACGCCGGCCGTCTCCCGAAGAGTTGGCAGAAGAGCTGGATATTCCGGTAGATAAGATTTCGGATACCCTGAAGGTGTCGGGAAGGCATATCTCTGTTGATGCCCCGTTCATTGAAGGCGAAGATAACAGTCTTTTGGATGTGCTTGTGAACGATGACGCCCCCATTGCCGACCGAACGTTAATGAACGAATCATTGGCGAAAGAGATTGACCGGGCGCTTGCTACCCTAACCGAAAGAGAATGTGAGATTATCAAAATGTTTTTCGGTATTGGCTGTCAGGAAATGACATTGGAAGAGATTGGCGACAAGTTTGGCCTCACCAGAGAGCGCGTCCGCCAGATCAAGGAAAAAGCGATCAGAAGATTAAGACAAGGTACGCGTAGCAAGCTACTCAAATCGTATTTAGGTTAACTTCCGGTGTGAAACCGGCAGTGAAAGAAAAGGCGTCTCATAAGGATGCCTTTTTTATTTTGAATATTTGTTAATTCTTCATATCCTTTGTATGTTTCATCATATATAATGAGTACTTTTACGACGATTTATAAACAGATATAAAATCAGATGGAAGAACTAAAGCATGAGTGCGGAGTAGCCATGGTTCGATTACTGAAACCTCTGGAGTATTATCATCAAAGGTATGGTAGTTGGATGTATGGTCTTAACAAGCTCTATCTGTTAATGGAAAAGCAGCATAACCGCGGACAGGAAGGCGCCGGTCTGGCATGTGTCAAGTTAGAGGCGAATGCCGGGGAAGAATACATGTTCAGGGAACGCGCCACAGGAGCCGGCGCTATTACCGAAATCTTCGCCGCTGTCCATGCGCATTACAAAGATATCCCCAGAGAACAGTTATCCGATCCCTATTTTGCCAAGACCAGGCTCCCGTTCGCCGGAGAGCTTTACATGGGACACCTGCGGTACAGTACGACCGGCAAATCCGGTATGTCATATATTCATCCTTTCCTCCGGCGCAACAACTGGCGGGCGAAGAACCTGGCCGTATGCGGCAATTTCAATCTGACGAATGTCCATGAAATATTTCAGGAAATCATATCCATCGGCCAACATCCGCGTCAGTATGCCGATACCTATATTATGCTCGAACAGATGGGGCACCGTCTGGATCGTGAAGTCGAACGGCTTTACCGCGAATGCGAGACGGAGGGGCTGAAAGGGATGGATATTACGAAGGCTATTGAAGAGCGGATAGCGCTGTCCAATGTATTGAAGAAATGCACGCCGTTATGGGACGGCGGTTTTGTCATCTGCGGGATGACGGGAAGCGGCGAATCGTTCAGCATGCGGGATCCATGGGGTATCCGTCCGGCTTTTTATTATGTCGACGACGACGTGATGGTACTCGCTTCCGAACGTCCGGTGATCCAGACGGCGATGGATGTCAGCGCGGAGGATGTCAAGGAATTGAACAGGGGAGAGGCCATATTCGTCAGTAAAAACGGCCGGGTAAAGACTGTACAGATCATTGAGCCGAAAGAGTTGAAAGCCTGTTCTTTTGAGCGTATATACTTTTCGCGCGGCAGCGATATAGATATCTATAAAGAGAGGAAGCGGTTGGGTGAAAATCTTGTACATCCTATTTTGAAGGCAGTAGACTACGACTTAAAGCATACTGTCTTTTCTTTTATCCCCAATACGGCGGAAGTGGCCTACTTCGGGTTGCAGGAAGGATTAAACAATTACTTGAACAGGAAAAAGAAAGAATGGATAGCCGACCGTTATGAACGGATGAGCGACAGCGAGCTGGAACAAATCCTCTCCATGCGGGTGCGCATGGAAAAAGTGGCTATCAAAGATATCAAACTGAGGACGTTCATTGCCGAAGGCCATATCCGTGACGACATGGCCGCCCACGTCTATGATATCACATACGGGACGATAGAAGCGGGCGTAGACAATTTAGTCGTCATAGACGACAGTATTGTGCGCGGAACAACGTTGAAACAGAGTATCATCAGTATCCTCGACCGGTTACGTCCAAAGAAAATAGTCATCGTCTCTTCGTCGCCACAGGTCCGGTATCCCGATTATTACGGGATAGACATGTCGCGGATGAACGAGTTCATTGCTTTTAAGGCATCCATTGCCCTTTTGGAAGACAGGGGAGAAACAAACATCATTAAAGAGGTATATAAGAAAGCGAAACAGCAGCAAAATCAACCGGATAACACCATTGTCAATTACGTAAAAGAGATATACGCCCCGTTTACCGACGAGGAGATATCCACGAAAATGGCTGAGTTACTGACGCCGGCCGGTACGAATGCACAGGTCGAAATTGTCTACCAGACGCTGAAAGGGTTACGGGTTTCCTGTCCCAACCATCCCGGTGACTGGTATTTTTCGGGAGATTACCCGACGCCGGGCGGAGCGCGTATGGTAAACGAAGCGTTCATCCATTTTATGGAAGAAGAATACCTGTTTAAGAATGGGGAGTTGATAATGGAACATTGACAATTTAAAGAAAAGATATGCAAACAGACAGAACAGCGACTTTGATCCTGGATGATGGCAGCCTCTTCCATGGTTTTTCTTTCGGATACGAGAAGCCTATCGCCGGAGAGGTTGTGTTTAATACAGCCATGACCGGTTATCCGGAAAGTCTGACCGATCCTTCGTATGCCGGCCAGTTGATGGTACTGACCTTTCCATTGGTCGGTAATTACGGCGTACCTCCGCAGACGTTCGGTGCGGACGGCATTTCCACCTATATGGAGAGTGACAGGATATATGCCGATGCCATTATCATTAGCGATTACAGTCACGAATACAGCCACTGGAACGCCGTAAGAAGTCTGGGCGACTGGTTAAAGGAGGAGAAGATTCCCGGCCTATATGGTATAGATACCCGTTCCCTGACAAAACTGCTTCGCGAAAAGGGGAGTATGAAAGGAAAGATCATCCTGAACGATCCCGATGAGGTGGAGTTTTGCGATCCCAATGCGATCAATCAGGTCGCACGGGTCTCTACCAAAGAGGTCATCACCTATGGCGAAGGCGAAGGAAAGAAGAAAGTCGTCCTCTTGGATTGCGGCGTGAAACACAATATCATCCGCTGCCTGCTGAAACGAAACGTGACCGTGATACGCGTGCCGTGGGACTATGATTTTAACGGCATGGAATATGACGGGCTTTTTATTAGCAACGGACCCGGTGACCCCGATACGTGCGACGAAGCCGTACAGCATATCCGTAAAGCGCTGGACGGGGACAAGCCGATTTGCGGCATCTGCATGGGCAACCAGCTATTGGCTAAAGCCGGCGGAGCATCCATCTATAAATTAAAATACGGCCATCGCAGCCACAACCAGCCTGTACGCATGGCCGGAACGGAGCGGTGTTTTATTACGTCGCAAAATCACGGATACGCCGTAGACGGTAACACACTGGGAGCAGATTGGGAGCCTCTTTTCATCAACATGAACGACGGCACGAACGAAGGTGTTAAACATAAGACAAAGCCTTTTTTCTCTTCGCAATTCCATCCCGAAGCCAGTAGCGGACCAACAGATACGGAGTTTATATTTGACAAATTTGTAGAACTATTGAGTTGACACTCTTAAAGATAATGAAAGAAGATATAAAGAAAGTCTTAGTACTCGGCTCGGGCGCCCTCAAAATAGGGGAGGCGGGCGAGTTTGATTACTCGGGTTCACAGGCGTTGAAAGCCATTAAGGAGGAGGGGATAAAAACGGTACTGATCAATCCGAATATTGCGACGGTACAGACTTCGGAGGGGGTGGCCGACATTGTCTATTTCCTGCCTGTTACTCCCTTTTTTGTTGAGAAAGTCATCGAAAAAGAGCGTCCCGAAGGCATCCTCCTTGCCTTTGGCGGACAAACGGCGTTGAATTGCGGGGTTGCCCTGTACCAAAGCGGCGTATTGGAAAAATATAATGTACGCGTATTGGGCACTCCGGTGCAAGCCATCATGGACACGGAAGACCGCGAACTGTTTGTCCGCAAATTAGACGAGATCAATATAAAGACGATCAAAAGCGAAGCTGTTGAGAATATCAAAGATGCCCGTCGCGCCGCCGCCGAACTGGGTTATCCGGTGATTATCCGCGCCGCCTATGCGTTGGGGGGACTGGGTTCGGGCTTCTGCGATAACGAGGAAGAATTGAATACGCTGGCGGAAAAAGCCTTCTCTTTCTCTCCGCAGGTGCTGGTGGAGAAAAGCCTGAAAGGGTGGAAAGAGGTGGAGTATGAAGTGGTGCGCGACCGTTTCGACAACTGTATCACCGTTTGTAACATGGAGAACTTCGACCCGTTGGGTATCCATACCGGCGAGAGCATCGTCATCGCCCCGTCGCAAACGCTGACAAACTCCGAGTATCATAAACTGCGCGAGCTGGCCATCCGGATCATCCGTCATATCGGTATCGTCGGCGAATGTAACGTACAATACGCTTTCGACCCGGAGAGTGAGGACTATCGCGTGATCGAGGTGAATGCCCGCCTGAGCCGTTCATCCGCCTTAGCCTCCAAAGCGACCGGTTATCCTTTGGCTTTTGTTGCGGCAAAGTTGGGATTGGGATACGGCCTCTTTGATTTGAAGAACTCGGTAACGAAGACGACCAGCGCATTCTTTGAACCGGCTTTGGACTATGTCGTATGCAAGATTCCCCGCTGGGATTTGGGTAAGTTCCATGGCGTAGCCCGCGAAATCGGTTCGAGCATGAAATCGGTCGGGGAGGTGATGGCCATCGGACGCACCTTTGAAGAGGCCATTCAAAAGGGGCTTCGCATGATAGGGCAGGGGATGCACGGTTTTGTGGAAAATAAAGAGCTGGTGATACAGGATATAGACAAAGCGCTCAACGAACCGACCGACCGCCGCATATTCGTTATCAGCAAAGCCTTCCGCGCCGGTTATACCATCGATCAGATCTATGATTTGACGAAGATAGACAAGTGGTTTCTGCAAAAACTGCATAACATTATTGTGACGACGGAAAAGCTGGAGAGTTACCGCGCTATTGCCGATATCCCCGACACACTGTTCCGCCAAGCCAAAGTAGAAGGGTTTTCTGATTTCCAGATCGCGCGCGCCATCTTCAAATCGGATATAGCGGATATAGAAAAAGCCAGCTTGTCGGTACGGCAGGACAGAAAATGGCGCGGCATCTATCCGGTTGTCAAACAAATTGATACCCTGGCAGCCGAATACCCCGCACAGACCAACTACCTGTACCTGACGTATAGCGGGACGGAGCATGACGTCCGTTATGTGGGAGACAAACGGTCGATCGTTGTATTGGGTTCGGGCGCTTACCGTATCGGCAGTTCGGTGGAGTTCGACTGGTGCGGCGTGCAAGCGCTCAATACCATTCGTAAAGAGGGGTGGCGTTCGGTGATGATCAATTATAATCCCGAAACCGTGTCGACGGATTATGATATGTGCGACCGTCTCTATTTTGATGAGCTGACCTTTGAACGGGTCATGGATATCCTGGAGCTGGAAAACCCGCATGGCGTCATTGTTTCTACCGGAGGACAAATACCGAACAACCTGGCCATGCGCCTGAATGAACAGGCTGTCCATATTCTCGGTACATCGGCTAAGAGTATTGATAATGCGGAAGACCGTCACAAGTTTTCCGCCATGCTGGATCGTATCGGAGTGGATCAACCGCGCTGGCAGGAGCTGAGCAGCCTGAAGGAGATCAACCGGTTTGTGGAAGAGGTCGGTTTTCCCGTATTGGTGCGTCCGAGCTATGTATTGAGCGGGGCGGCGATGAATGTATGTTCCAACCAGGAAGAGCTTGAACGGTTTCTGAAGCTGGCTGCCAATGTGAGTAAGAAACATCCCGTGGTGGTCAGCCAGTTTATCGAACATGCGAAAGAGGTGGAGCTGGATGCCGTCGCCGACCGGGGTGAGATCATTATGTACGCCATCAGCGAACATATCGAATTTGCCGGCGTACACAGTGGGGATGCCACGATACAATTCCCCGCCCAAAAGCTTTATGTCGAAACCATGCGCCGCATAAAACGTGTCAGCAGGCAGATTGCGAAAGAGTTGAATATCTCCGGTCCGTTCAACATTCAATATCTGGCAAAAGGCAATGAGATCAAGGTGATCGAATGTAACCTCCGCGCTTCCCGCAGTTTTCCTTTCGTAAGCAAGGTGTTAAAGATCAACTTTATCGAACTGGCTACGCATGTGATGCTGGGACTGCCGGTACAAAAGCCGGCGAAAAATGAGTTTGATCTGGATTATGTGGGTATTAAAGCGTCCCAGTTCTCATTCAGCCGTTTGCAGAAGGCTGATCCGGTGCTGGGTGTGGATATGGCTTCCACCGGAGAAGTGGGTTGTATTGCCGACGATACATCCGAAGCCATACTCAAGAGCATGCTGTCGGTGGGATACCGCATACCGGAAAAGAACATCCTGCTTTCTACCGGCACCGCTAAACAAAAAGTGGATATGTTAGACGCCGCCCGCCTTTTGTACAAAAAAGGGTACAATCTGTTTGCGACTGGCGGAACGTATCAATTTTTGAAAGAGAACGGGATAGAAAGCACGCATGTATACTGGCCGAGCGAAAACGAACAGCCGCAAGCGCTCGCCATGCTTCATGAGAAGAAGATTGATATGGTGGTCAATATCCCGCGCGACCTGTCGGCCGGTGAGTTGGATAACGGGTATAAAATCCGTCGCGCCGCTATTGACTTGAATATTCCGCTGATTACGAATGCCCGTTTGGCGGATGCATTTATTACGGCTTTCTGTACCCATACTATGGATGATCTATTGATCAAGCACTGGAAAGAATATAAATGAGAATGAATTAGTGTACATATATGTAAAAACTCGCATGATTATGATAAAAAAACTCTATTTTAGTTATATGTGGTGTCATTGTTTGTCTAATTTCACAAGGATTTACTATCTTTGTGTCGAAATTAAACTTAAACAATGAACACAAAGAAAATGATTGCCCAACGGCTGGGAGATATCCTTTCGCCGTTGTGTAGCAGTACCGTTGATAAATTAGCCTCTATTTTGATGTGTACTGTACTAAAAAAGAATGATATTTTCCTGAAGGAAAAGAATGTAAGCGACCAGATTTGCTACGTCGAGAGTGGTTTGATACGCCAGTTTTATAGTACAGACGATAGAGATGTAACCGAGCATTTTGCTTGTGAAAACGACTTTATTTTCTGTATTGAGAATTTTCTCCATCAGAAACCGGAATATCTGGCCATAGAGGCTTTAGAACCGACAGTATTGTATGGAATCCCCTATGAACCGCTGATGGAACTCATCGAAGAGTGCCCGGATGCGGGTGTTATGTATCAGAAATTATTGGAGCGGATATTGTATAACCTCCAAAGTAAAATCAATTCATTTCGTTTTGAAACGACGCATGAGCGTTACAGGAACTTGTTAAACGAGAGGCCGGAGATTATCAAACGTGTACCCCTTGTGCATATTGCCTCGTTCCTGCTAATGTCGCCGGAAACATTGAGCCGCGTACGATCACGGCTACTTACCAAATGGTAAACTCCAACAATTGTTGATTTCTTGACTTAGGTCAAGTGGTATTCAATTCGTTTTCACGATCTTTGTACCGAATAAAGGTGTAAGACTTTTTTATGATTAGTTAAGCGATAACCAAAATCGACTATGGTTATATACACAGATGGATTAGGTTAGTTTTTGATTCTCAGGAAGAGGCTGTCCCGAAACGGACAGTCTCTTTTGTTTTCCGAGAATCCGGGTCATAATGGGTTAGTACTCTTTTAGTTTACCGGCCAACTCCCGTATCAAAGCAGTAGCATCCGTCACATTATCCCCCTTCTCGTTGAACACGCCAATCATGTACTGCCCTTCCCAAAACAGGGGAATATCGCCATTGTAGCGGTCTTTGACCAACAGTTCGCCTTCACGGTATTCGAGCGGTTGGCGGGTGAAGGTGAAATACTGATCCAGCACGCCTTTTGCTCCCTCCTTCGTTTTTGCATCGACAACAAACAGCTGGAACTCCTGACCGGAGCGTTCATACTTCGCCACGTATACGGAGCGGAGAAACTCATGCCCGATATAGTTGGATGTGACATATGTCGTGGAGTAGGGGACTTTCCCCTCTTCGGGGAACAGTGCGGCGACAGGCGGATAACCGGCCTCCGGGTCAATCTTTCCGGCCAACCCCCCAGCGATTGCCTGTATTGTTTGCGCCACATCGCCGGCGCTATTGCTCCACATTTTCACATAGATATGGCCGGCAAAGAAATAGAGGTTCTTGTCGTCGCCTTGCGCTTCACCGCCAATGGGTAGCTGGTTGAGCGACGAACGTTCGGAGGCGTACATGCCGAAAGCGTCTTCCGGCGTTGCATGCCGGTAGGCCTGAATCGTGATGTAATCCTCCCCTTGCTTGTATTCCAGCGAGGTCATCTCCCGGAAATTGTTTTCTATGAATAAAGGAGCCGCTCCATTTATCCGGTCAAACAGGTTGTCGGGATTAAAGACCTCAATAGCCTCCTCGATTGTCCAGCCCTGCACGTCGGGCAACCATGATCTTAATTGCTCGGGCGTTTGCGCTGCCAACAATGGCGTGGTGAAAAGAAAGAGCAAAACGGCTCTTTTCCGTAAACAGGTGAAAATAACCATACCTTATTATGTTAAAAACTCGTTAGGCATATCCATGACCGGTTTTATGGCGGCAATTTTCGTTGCCACATCAAATCCGGACGTGCACGTCACCTGACAACTGCCGTTACAGCTCTTGCATGCCGTCGGGGAAAGGTTGGCCTCCAGAAGCGTCTCTTTCGACAGTTGCGAATACTTGTAGCCATAGGCATACATATAGGCACGCATAATATCGGGGATCGGAAGTTGTTCGACACACTGTTCGCGGCACTGTCCGCATTGCTGGCAATAGAGCATCTCCTGGTTACAAAGCGCAGCCAGGTACTCCTTTTCACCGGTGGTCAGCTCAGGGTTGTTTGCCGCAGCCAGACACTCTTCCAGTTCGTCATAATTGGTGAAACCGGGAATGGCCGTTGTGATGTGTTCGTTCTTCCATGCCCACTTCAGGCAGGCTTTTGCATCAATTTTCTTCTTACCGCCGGCATCTTCCGTCCCGCCCGTCATCGTCTTCATGGCCACAAACCCGATACCTGCCTTTACGCCACGGGCAATCGCTTCGTCTGTCTCCTTGAGATGACCCAGCTTGAAATTATAGCTGATCAGGATGACCTCATAAATGCCTGTCTCAATAGCCGCATCAATCTGTTCGGGCTTATGCGCATGGGTAGAAAGACCGATATGGCGGATCTTGCCATCCGCTTTAAACTTTTTCAGCAGATCGACAATCCTTTCATCCGTGATCTCTTCCGTACCGGAAAGCGCATGGGTATAAAAGATATCCACATAGTCCATCTGAAGACGTTTCAGACTGAGGTCAAGCAGTTCGGTATACGTCTCTTCAAAGGTATCTTTCAACGGGTAATCGAACTTCCCTTTTGTGGCGACGATAAAACTGTCGCGCGGCTTATCCTTGAAAAATGCGCCGACCATCTCTTCATTTCTTCCGTTCTGGTATCCATGCGCCGTATCAAAATACACCAGTCCCGAATTGTAAGCCGCTCTTAAAATCGTCGGATTATCCGCCCGCATAACCCCCATACTCAAGATGGGCAGTTGTATGCCTGTTTTCCCTAAAGTCCTGACAGGAAATTCGTTCGTCTTTCCGGCCGGGTCGGCCGCCTTCCGTGTTGAAGCCGCAGCGCCGGGAATCATCAACGCTCCCGCTCCCGCCGTAACAGATAACCGTAGAAAATCTCTCCGGTTGACATTCTTGTTCTTCATCATTCAATCAATTAAGCGATTAATACTCTTGGTCTAATACCATTGGTTCTATATACATTGAATCAAACAAATGTACAACTATTTTTTTTATAATGAATACTTCCAACATGATTCGTCAGGGTCAACGCATTAAAACAATACATTTTAATGCGTTGACCCTGCATGATTCGTTGCCATTAAGTGAAAGCGCTTTCTCGAAAAAAAAATCTGGGAGGAGAAATAAAGGTAATCAGAAAAAAGGGTTGCCCCCGGTTTTCCGGACAACCCTTTCCACACAGATGGATACTGGTGAAAACGCGTTATTTCACCACGATAATTGTCGATTTCTTATTTGTCCGTACGATGTATATACCTGCCGGTAAACTAAAGTTGCCCGAGCCAGCGATTGTTTTTTCCGTAACTGCCTGTCCATTCGTTGTATAGACGGTGGCTTTTCCTTCAAAACCGGTGACATACACCTGTCCGCCGGACGTATAAACCGATGGTCCGTCTTTTACCACCTTTTCGTTGGACGAATCGGATGAGGTGTAGACCAACTGGTACGTTTCGCTGTTGCCGGATACATCAAAGTCGTTGCCTTTTACCACAATGGTGATTGTCGTGACGTCGCCTTCTGTTTCGGAAGTGGCTTCTTCTACCGTAGCCCACGGGCTTTTAGCCACTGCTTCGATATCGCTTAAAGCGGGAGCGCTCCCTTCGAAATTATAGACTTTTGTATCTTCGTCAAAACCTTCGATGCTCTCGCCGCCTACCTTAATATCCGTCAGCGTGGAGTAGTAGACCATTTCGACATCGTCCAACAGTAGCTCATCACCGGCAGAACCACCACCAAATGCAGCGTTAGTCAGCGCTGAGATGAGGATATATGCCGGTTCATTTTCTCTGGCTACATAGTCAAAAGGTGCAATAAGCTCCTTCCACTCGTCCCTTGTTTCGGTCGGGCTTAAGACTAAAGTTGCATTAGCCACCGCTTTTTCAGCTATATCAGCCGGAGTTTCTGCAGCTCTGCTTTGAAAATCAGCAGCCGTATGAATCCAGGCGGATACGGCCCCTATATCGCTAGCGCCTTGTGATACGGGAGTGTATTTCACTAACGCTTTCAATGCATCCGGACGTCCGGTGAACGGTTGCCTGAAATTATTCGCGCCGGGATCAGTGGATGTCGCAAAGGTAAATGCATCGTTATTGAGGCTTGTGATGGGTTGCATATCCTCAATCTGTATAACACCGGTCGTCAAAAATCCGTTGAGATTAACCATGCCTGCTAAATTGGCAGAGTATAATCTCACGTAATAGTTAGGATTATCGGCTGTCCCCCTGTTCTCTTGTGTCGGGTGGTTTGATAATCCCAAGATTAGCGCCGTAGGAATAAGCCCTCCTGTCCCGGTAGCATACGAACTCCACCCCACAGGCTCTTGCACTGTCGAAGTCGTTCCATCCAGTTTAACACCTGCCTCCCATTGTTCAAAATTTGAATTAGGTAATTGATACACGCCCGTTTGGGCATTCATGATACTATAACCGCTTAACGCAAAGGTTATAATTAAAGCAGTTAGTGATTTTGTAGCATTTTTTTTCATGATAGATAATTTTTATAGATAATTTTTATAGATAATTTTTTAATACCAATAGCATCCGCGCATTTAATTCACGTGATTCTTCCCCACAAATGTAAAGAGAAATCCGTCAATACCAAAATCTCTTACCAAATAATGACGTAAAATTTACTAAAGCCCTGCCTTTTCTCGCCCCTTTTCTTATAATATATGTGAATATCCGGCAGGGAGTTCCAAAAGAAATGATATTGTAACACAATCTTTATCGGTTTTAACCGTTCCCTAATGATTCATTAATGCGCACGTTTCCCCGCTTCTTTCAAATTCGATGGTGGCATGATGAATGTGGGCGTCATAGCAGGAGTGGCGTACTTTTCCCTTTATCTCCGTCTCTTTTTCTACCGTCACCTCTTTGGCCAGGACAATATGGAGGGTCAGTATGTGTTCTTCGCCATCCAGCGTCCACAGGTGAATATCGTGTATGGACAATACGCCGTCGAGGGTTGTTATCTCCTTTTCGAGGTTTTCGAGGTCAATATCCTGCGGAACCTGTTGCAGCAGGATATGAAACGTGTTCCTCATATTTTTATATACATTGATTAATATCCAGACACTGATGCCAATCGACAATAACGGATCCAATACCGGAAGGTCGACAAACATCATCACACTACTGACGATCAATACGGCGATCCAGCCCAGCACGTCCTCCATCATATGCAGCATGACGGCGCGTTCGTTCACGCCCGACCCCCTTTTCAGCCGCAAAACAGCCGCGCCATTGATGATAATGCCCAGAATAGCAAGCACAAACATCCCTTGTGCATCAGACGGCTGGGGCGCTATCAAACGTTCAACACATTCTTTAATAACAAACACCGAACCGACTGTCAATATGATAGATATGAAGATAGCTCCCAGAAGGGAAAAGCGTTTATACCCATACGAGTAATACCTGTCGCGCCCCTTTCCGGCATACTTCTGGAGATACCATGCCACGCCGAGCGAAATGGCATCCCCAAAATCATGCAACGCATCCGAAAGGATGGCCACACTATTGGTATACAACCCGCCCACCAGTTCGATAGCGGAAAAAAAGAGATTCAGGACGAGCGCCAGGCGTATATTTTTCGTCCCCTCGCTGTGCAAATGATGCTGACTGTGCGTATGACCGTGCGACATAAAAATGGTTCGTTTATAACTCCGGACAAAGATACATATAATATACGAGAAAACCCATAAGACTATCTTGGCTCACTCATGAGACAAACATGGGACAATCCCGCTTTGCATCATATGTTGGAATACGCGGTAGCTATGCCTATCAGACGGTCGTAAAGCGTACCTACGGGACGGAAATAGACCCATATCGTATACTCGTTTTCCGTCTGGTAGTAGTTCCCTTCGATCGCTTCGGTCACGCCTTTTGTTTCGCCGTTGGGCAGTAGAAGATAGTGGAAATTATAGTTTCCCGATTTCAGCAGGAGGGACTTCTCGTACCGGCCCGTCTCGAAGTTATATCCCATTTTACTCTTTTCGTCCATCACGTGGTGGCACAGGTCGCCGTTCAGGTATACCTCCCCGTCGAGGAAGGGGCTGCAGGCCAACGAAAAGTGGACGATGTAATAGTCGCTTTCGGTATTGGGATCGTTGCCATTGCTGCACCGTACGAAAAAGCGTCCGTTCTGATCCTGGTCATACCGGTACGTCTTGCCGCTGCGCACCTGGTCGCTTGTCAGCTCCACATGGTAATAAGGCTCATGGTATTGGATACGGTCGACCCCCATACCGTTGTACCGGTGCGTCAGGAACTCGATACGGCGGTATTCGTTTCCCGCCTCAAAGATCAAATCGCGGTTGTTATCATAGACCAATTGCCCGTCAAGGATGGCGGTAGGTTTCGGGTTTGAGACCCTATTGTCTCGCCGGTTATTTTGTGACACATATATCTTTAAATCGTTTAACGGATATGTAATCGGAAAATTCTTGTGATAGATGGTGAAATTGACCTGCTGGTGTTCGTTATTGAAATCAATCAGTGTATTGCCGGTAACGGCAGCCCGGATGTCCACCATCGGCTCTACGATAGAAAAACAGGCGGTAGCCAGCGGTTTATCCGGCTCGTTTTCCCGGCATATACGGACAGCATAATTGCCTGAAACTTTCAGCCGGACATCATCGTTCGGCAGTAGCAACACATAATTGGTGTATTCGGTTGTGGTGGCCATGGAATTGGCAAAGTCATCCACCGTCCATCCCTGGAAACCATCCAGGTATTCGACAGGCGAGAGGGACGATTGCTTCCAGTCGGCGTCGCAATGTATAATGGTATAGGTAAAGCGGTCGTAGTGATGGCTGAGCGCATCAAAGTTCACCTCGATCTGTTCCTCCCCGTCCAAAGCGATGACGGGGCTGGAGATTTGTTTGCCCGCCACCTTTACCTGAAGCGTTTTTATCGTATTCGAGTACACGTCGGTACGGTACGTCTCCTGCGCTGCGGTTGAAGCCGTAACAATCAGCAGGAAGAGTGGATAAAGCCATTTCATACGGGTATGATTTTCTTTCATGATATAAAAATTATGGAATTATTTCTTTAATAATTTGATTTCCCTGTTCTAAAGCATAAAAATAATGTTTACTTTTGCGTCAAAATTACGAAAACAATTTTACTTGTATCATGGCACATGTGATAAAGATTAAAAAAGGGTTGGACATTCATCTGAAAGGCAAAGCGTTGGACGTCTTGTTGACGGGTGGGAAGAGCGACAGTTACGCGATTGTTCCCGGCTGTTATGACGGCATACTACCCAAAGTCGTTGCAAAAGCAGGGGATAAGGTCAAAGCCGGTTCTGTTTTATTGTATGACAAGAACCACCCGGAGATCAAATTTGTTTCGCCCGTAAGCGGCGAGGTAACCGCAATAAACCGTGGTGAGAAGCGTAAGGTGCTGTCCGTTGTTGTCAAGCCGGATGCAGAAATACTATACGAAGATTTCGGCAAGAAAAAGGTGTCTTCCCTGACCAGGGAGGCGATCAGGGAGGCGATCCTCCAAGCCGGCCTGTGGCCTTTCATCAAACAGCGCCCGTACGATATCGTGGCCTCTCCGGCAGAGACCCCGCGCGATATTTTTGTTTCTACATTCTATTCCGCTCCGTTGGCGCCGAACTTCGACTTTATCATAAAGGGGCAGGAGGCGGATTTCCAGACAGGATTGGAGGCGCTGTCCCGCTTGACGAAGGGTAAGGTATATGTGGGCATAAAAAACGGGTCGTCACTGAAAGTCAGCGGCGTGGAAACGGTGAGCGTAGAAGGCCCTCATCCGGCAGGCAACGCCGGCGTACTGATCAACCACACGAAACCGGTGAACAAGGGAGAGGTTGTTTGGACGATCCGCCCGGACGATGTCATCCTGATCGGACGCTTATTTAATAAAGGTATAGCCGACTTCTCCCGTCTGGTGGCCATCACCGGATCGGAGACAACGGAAAGGGGATACATCAAAACCATTGCCGGCTGCACGGTAAAAAGCCTTGTCAAAGGCAAGCTGTTATCATCCGGCGATGGGGAGGTACGTATCATCAGCGGCAATGTATTGACCGGGAAGAAGGTGGAAGAGGAGGATTACTTAGGCGCCTACGATAACCAGATCACCGCGATCCCCGAAGGCGGCGGCACCCATGAGTTTTTGGGTTGGGCGATGCCGGGTCTCGACAAATACAGCGCAGGCCGTACTTTCCTTTCATGGCTGATCGGAAAGAAAAAAGAATACAGAATAGATGCCAGGACAAAAGGGGGGAAGCGTGCCATGATCATGTCCAACGAATATGACAGGGTATTCCCGATGGACATATTCCCGGAATATTTATTAAAGGCGATCATCTCTTTCGATATCGATAAAATGGAGAATCTGGGTATTTATGAAGTCGCTCCCGAAGACTTTGCCTTGTGTGAATTTGTGGATACATCGAAGATCGAGATACAAAAGATTGTTCGGGGCGGTCTGGATCTGTTGTACAGGGAAATGAATTAATAACAGTAAAAAGATAGAAACATTGAAAGCATTAAGGAATTATCTTGACAAGATTAAGCCCAACTTTGAGGAAGGCGGAAAACTATCGATGTTCCGTTCTGTATTCGAGGGGGTCGAAACATTTCTGTTTGTTCCCGGCTCCACGTCGAAATCAGGCGTGCATATTCACGACAGCGTCGATTCAAAGCGGGTCATGACGATTGTCGTGATCTCATTGATACCGGCTTTACTTTTTGGTATGTACAATACCGGTTATCAACACAATCTTGCTATTGGCGCTCATCCGAGTTTTTGGATGACATGCCTGTATGGTTTTCTGGCGGTATTGCCGAAGATCATTGTTTCGTATGTTGTGGGTCTGGGTATTGAATTTACCGTCGCCCAAATAAAGAAAGAGGAGATACAGGAGGGTTTTCTTGTTTCCGGTATGCTCATCCCGATGATTGTGCCGATCGACACGCCGTTGTGGATGATTGCGGTAGCGACCGCTTTTGCCGTTATATTTGCGAAAGAGGTGTTCGGCGGCACGGGGTATAACGTGTTTAACGTCGCGTTGGTCACCCGCGCATTCCTGTTTTTCGCCTATCCGGCGGCCATGTCGGGCGACCAGGTATTTGTCCGCACGGAGAGTGCGTTCGGGCTTGGCGCGGGAACGGTCGTGGACGGCTTCTCGGGCGCTACGCCGTTGGGACAGGTCGCCATTGCGGGGAAAGAGCTGATCGGGTCGTTTCATCCGGTCGACGTGCTGGGTCAACAGGTCGGCACATGGGATCTGTTCGTCGGTCTTATCCCGGGTTCGATAGCGGAGACATCCGTCATCGCGATCCTGCTTGGGGCGGTGATCCTGCTCTTTACGGGCGTAGCCAGCTGGAAGACGATGCTGTCGGTATTTGTCGGCGGCGCTTTTATGACCGGCGTCTTTAACCTGATCGGATCGACTGTCGTTATGACTGTTTCTCCTTTGGATCACCTGTTTCTGGGAGGTTTTGCCTTTGGCGCGGTGTTTATGGCGACCGATCCGGTGACGTCAGCCCGTACGGAAACGGGCAAGTATATCTATGGTTTCCTTATCGGCGCCATGGCGATTATTATCCGCGCCCTGAATCCGGGTTATCCCGAAGGTATGATGCTTGCTATCCTGTTGATGAACGTATTCGCTCCGTTGATCGACTATTATGTGGTGGAAAGTAATATTTCGCACCGACTGAAAAGAGCCGTAAAGTAACTTGATTATACGTATGATTATGAATAGAGATAGTAATATATATACTGTAGTGTATGCTTCCGTCATGGTTGTCCTTGTAGCGGTGGTACTTGCCTTTACTTCACAGGCGCTGAGAGGCTACCAGAAGAAAAACGAAGACAACGACAAGAGACAGCAGATCCTGCGTTCGATCCATGTCAAAGCAACCGCCAATGAAGCGGAAACACGCTATAATGAGGTGATAAAGGAGGCTTTCCTTGTCAATGATAAAGGGGAAAAGATAGAAGGAGACGCCTTTTCCATCAACGTTGTAAAGGCATTTGCCCAACATACCTATCCCGTATTTATTGCCAACGTAGAGGGCAAAACCAAATACATCATGGCCATGCAGGGCGCCGGTCTTTGGGGACCTTTGTGGGGGTATATTGCCGTAGACGACGACAGGAACACCATCTTTGGCGCCGACTTCAGCCATGCGGGAGAAACACCGGGCTTGGGCGCAGAAATATCCGGCGCGGCGTTCAGCTCCCGCTTTTCGGGAAAGAAGCTTTTTTATGACAACACGTTTAAGTCCGTAGCCGTAGTCAAGCCCGGTAAAAGCGTCGCGAACCGGGATTATGTCGACGGTATTTCCGGCAGCACCATCACGAGCAAGGGCGTCGATAAAATGATTTTTGACAGCCTGAACGGGTATGTCCAGTTTTTAACCTCACAAAATCAGTAAGAAAATGGGATTATTATCATCTAAAAGTAAAGAGATACTGCTGGGCCCGTTGAGCAAGAACAACCCCGTCATCGTGCAGATGCTGGGTATCTGTTCCGCGCTGGCCGTGACATCCAAATTGGAGCCGTCTATCGTGATGGGTATTTCCGTAACGGCTGTTGTCGCTTTTGCCAACGTGATTATTTCGCTCCTGCGCAATACGATTCCCAACCGTATCCGTATCATTGTCCAATTGGTCGTTGTCGCGGCTTTGGTCACCATCGTCAGCGAAGTATTGAAGGCATTCGCCTACGATGTGAATAAACAACTGTCCGTATTTGTCGGGTTGATCATCACCAACTGTATCCTCATGGGGCGCCTGGAAGCTTTTGCATTGGGCAACGGCCCTTGGGCGGCCTTCCTCGACGGGATAGGCAACGGGGTGGGGTACGCCGTTATCCTGGTCATTATCGGGTTCTTCCGCGAACTGCTGGGTTCGGGCACCTTGCTGGGTCTCCGCGTCGTTCCGCAAGCTTTTTACGACTTCGGATATGTCAACAACGGGCTGATCATCCTCCCGCCCATGGCGTTGATCGTCGTCGCCGTGATAATCTGGGTTCACCGTTCGAGAAACAAAACCCTTCAGGAAAATTAATGCTAAATCATTTAAACAATTAGTAGAATGGAAGAATTATTAAGCACATTCGTACGATCAATTTTTGTTGATAACATGATTTTCGCCTACTATCTGGGTATGTGTTCCTATCTGGCTGTTTCCAAAAATGTCAAAACGGCGCTGGGATTGGGCGTGGCTGTCACATTCATCCTTGTCTGTACCTTGCCGATCAACTACCTGCTTGAGAATTATGTCTTGAAAGAGGGGGCGTTAAGCTGGCTGGGCGCCGGATTTGCCGACGTCGACCTGAGTTTCCTCTCGTTGATCATCTTTATTGCCATCATTGCTTCGTTTACGCAATTGGTCGAGATGGTGGTAGAACGGTTTGCCCCTGCGCTGTATGCCTCTCTGGGTATCTTTTTACCCCTGATTGCCGTCAACTGCGCCATACTGGGAGGCTCTTTGTTTATGCAACAAAAGGCGTTTGCCCATGCCGGAGTGGCTACCGTATACGG
Organism: Tannerellaceae bacterium; assembly: GCA_031274415.1. Taxonomy (GTDB): domain Bacteria; phylum Bacteroidota; class Bacteroidia; order Bacteroidales; family Tannerellaceae; genus DFXE01. The sequence goes on from JAISQD010000012.1 coordinate 24,541, forward strand.
GCTGGGGTCGGGGATCGGCTGGCTATTGGCTATCGTAGGGATGGCGGCCGTCCGTGAGAAACTGGCCTATTCCGACATTCCCAAACCCTTGAAAGGACTTGGTATTACATTTATTATTACCGGCCTGATGGGGATCAGTTTCATGTGTTTTTCCGGACTCAAAATATAGTATTAACGCAATAAACAAATAGAGAGATGATTGTATTAATGTCAGGCGGGCTTACTATCATGGCCGGAGCTGTTATCTTTTTGACTGTTACGCTGATTCTGGTAGGCGCATTGCTGTTTGCCAAAGCCAAGCTGATTCCGTCGGGAAACGTAAAAGTCGTTGTCAACGACGAAAAAGAGTTTGATATCCCCATAGGCGGAACGGTCATTAACGCGCTTCAAGGTCAGGGCATATTCCTGTCTTCCGCTTGTGGAGGCAGCGGCAGTTGCGGGCAATGCCGGTGTCAGGTATTGGAAGGGGGAGGGAATATCCTGCCTACGGAAGTGGGGTTCTTTTCCCGCAAACAGATGAAAAACCATTGGCGGTTAGGCTGTCAGGTAAAGATAAAAGAGGATATCAAAATCGCGGTGCCGGAAGAGGTGTTCGGCGTGAAAGAGTGGGAGTGTACCGTCGTTTCCAATCATAATGTCGCCTCCTTTATTAAAGAATTTACGGTAAGATTGCCCGAAGGCGAAGCGATGAACTTCCAGCCGGGCAGCTATTCCCAAATTGTTATTCCGGCATTCGACATCAAGTATGCGGATATGGATGTGGACGACCGTTTCAAAGAGGAATGGGATAAGTTCAAGATGTGGGATTTAAGTTGTAAGAACGACGAACAGACGATTCGCGCCTATTCAATGGCCAACTATCCCGCCGAAGGAAATATCATTACCCTCAATGTACGCGTGGCAACGCCTCCGTTCGACCGTGCCGCCGGGACATGGAAAGCCGGCATCAAACCCGGTATCGCCTCGTCTTATATCTTTACGCTGAAACCGGGAGACAAGGTCAGGATGTCCGGCCCTTACGGCGATTTCCATATCCTGAATACGCCACGTGAAATGCTGTATATCGGCGGCGGCGCAGGTATGGCGCCTTTGCGTGCACACCTGTTGCACCTGTTTAAAACGGTAAAGAATACAGACCGTACCATATCTTACTGGTATGGCGCCCGTTCGAAGAATGAAATCTTCTACGAAGAGGACTTCCGCGCGATAGAAAAGGAGTTTCCCAACTTCACGTTCCATATCGCCCTGTCGGAACCCCGCCCGGAAGATAACTGGACAGGTTATGTGGGCTTTATCCATCAGGTCATTTATGATCATTACCTGAAAGATCATGACGCACCGGAAGATATCGAATATTATATGTGCGGTCCAGGCCCTATGGCCAATGCCGTCAAAGGTATGCTGGACAGTATCGGCGTACCGCCTGAAATGCTGATGTTTGACGACTTCGGCGCATAAAAGACATTGAGGACACGCCGGGACTATTTTGTTCAAGAAGTGGATGAAGAGTCATTCTTCATCCGCTTTATTTAATCGTTTTAAAAAATAAGATGCAGCATTAATCGTTTAATATGCATCTTTCTTATACGAACATTTAATTGATTTATATGAAACCTTTGATTCTTTCTTTCTTTTTAGTGATATTAGCGTTTTCTCTTCTCACAAATGAAAAAGAAGAGGTAAAAGAACCGAAAAAACTCTATCAACAGGAAAATGCCGTACACTATGATACAGCACCCAAGCAACATCATGACTCGATTTTAGTGAATAGTTATTTTAATTATCCACTATTAACTATATGAGGGTATGTCTTCCAGGAAAGTGTAAGACTGTGTTTGGTAGTTCATTTCGCAGCAGAAGTGTTGCATGCCGTTACTGACAATTAGGTAACGTACCTGCAACACCATGTTGTAACGTGCGATCTGATCAAATACAGCCATTGTCAGGACGATGGATGGGGATTTATACTCTATGATCATGTATGGCTCCAGGAAACGGGTATAAGCAACGGTATCACAGCGTTTCGTGGTGCCGTTCAGCTTGATTGTGACTTCATTGGCCAACAATTCCTTCGGGTAATGCTTTTCAGTCACTAAATAATGGATAAAATGCTGGCGCACCCATTCTTCGGGTGTCAACGCCACATATTTACGGCGTATGATATCATATATCATGCGCTTTCCTTCTTTTTCAGTGACTTTAGCGGCGAATGTTGGTAGGTTTAACGGGAGCATTTGTTATATTTGCTGTTCATTTTAGTACCAGCAAAGGTAATTATTTATGAAAACAAAACAAGAAATCGTTGAAAATTGGTTGCCCCGATATACCGACAGAAAGCTGGACGAGTTTCCGGACTATATATTACTGACCAACTTCACAAAATATGTCGAACTGTTTGCCGAATACCAAAAGGTAGAAGTAAAAGGACTGAAAAGCTCCATGCCAAACGCCTCTTCGGGGAATATGATGATCATAAACTTCGGGATGGGAAGCGCCAATGCCGCTACGATTATGGATTTATTATCCGCCATACAGCCCCGCGCCGTCTTGTTTCTCGGTAAATGCGGGGGCTTGAAAAAGATCAACAACGTCGGTGATTTTCTACTGCCTATCGCCGCTATACGGGGAGAGGGAACATCCAACGAATACCTGCCGCCGGAAGTGCCCTCCTTACCGGCCTTTTCCATGCTGCGCGCCATCTCGTCAGCCATCCGGGATCATGGACACGATTACTGGACGGGGACTGTGTATACGACAAACCGACGGGTGTGGGAGTATGACGATATCTTCAAAGACTATCTACGCCGGACGCATGCGACCGCTATTGACATGGAAACCGCGACGTTACTGACCGCCGGTTTTGCAAACAAAATCCCCACAGGAGCGCTGCTCATGATTTCCGATAAACCAATGGAAGAGAGCGGCGTTAAAACAGATGAGAGCGATCAGTTCGTGACCCATACATTTGTTGGAGAACACGTTGTATTAGGTATCGAAGCGTTGCAGCAAATCATCGACGGAAAGAAAACAATCCGTCATATCCTGTTCAGTTGGTAATTGAATAAATCACGAATCTATGGCTAAAAAAGAGTATACTTTTGAAGAAATATGCAGGAATATCACAGCAGGGAACTTTCTTCCCGTTTATGTCTTAATGGGTGAAGAGCCTTACTTCATCGACAAAATAACGGATCTGCTGATCGAAAAGGTGCTGGATGATGCGGACAGGGACTTTGACCAAACCATTATGTACGGGGCTGACGCGAATGTGGGCATGGTGATTAATGCCGCACGGCGTTTCCCGATGATGTCGACATACCAGTTGGTCGTCGTTCGGGAAGCGCAGATGATCCGCGACATAGAACTGCTTGCCAATTATGTCAATCAGCCGCTGAAATCAACCGTTCTGGTGATCAATTATAAGTATAAGACGATAGACGGCAAGAAAAAGTTAGCCGTCGCCACAGAGAAAAACGGTATACTATTCGAGTCGAAAAAGATTTACGAAAGTAGAATGCCGGCATTTATTACGTCGCTCCTGCGGGAACGTGCGATCGACATAGAGCCGAAGGCGGCTCAAATGCTGTCCGACTTTCTCGGTAACGATCTCAGCCGCCTGAACAGGGAGCTGGATAAACTCTCTATTTTACTGTCCGCCAAGACAGCAAAACGCATCACGCCGGAACTGGTAGAGCAAAATATTGGCATCAGCAAGGAATACAACAACTTTGAGTTGCTAAGGGCGATTGCCGGCAAAGAGATCCTGAAAGCAAACCGGATCATTCACTATTTCGAGAAAAACCCCAAAGATAACCCCATTCAAATGACCCTTCCCGTCCTGTTCAACTACTTTTCCAACCTCCTCATATGCCATTATTCGAAAGACAAATCGGAAAATGGCCTTATGAACGCTTTAGGTTTAAGAAGTCCGTATCAGGTAAAAGACTATGCGCAGGGAATCAAACACTATTCCGCCCTGAAAGTCTTCAACCTGATCGGCGATATCCGCACCACCGACGCCCGTTCGAAAGGAGTAGAAAACCCTTCCACCCCCGATTCCGAACTGCTCAAAATGCTGGTTTACCAAATATTGCATTAAAATGAAAAAATCCTTCTGCAACCTCTAACCTTTTCTACCGGAAGAAGTAGCTTTTTCTTCCGGTATCTTTAGCGCTTTCCTGCGGACACACTGATCGTTCGCCAATTGGCGAACGATCAGTGCATACCGAACAACCCACGTTCACTAAGTTAAAAAGAAAAGACAAAATGGCACGATCAATTCGTTTACATAAGAAAATGACTCGGGAAGTATACAAAAGTAATCGGATTACAACTGTAACGGCGCACGGTCGGGTGGGGGAGAAGGAACAAATGTAAACAAACATAGACTTAAAACGGGTATGCAACATTTGTATACAGCCATATTTTCTTGTATATATCGTACCGGCACACGACAAATGGGAATAATTTGTATTTGATATATAACCAATACAAAACCAGCCTGTTTTATTTATAAATGCGAAGAGTAACTTTAAGTATATGCTTAAATCAGGTATACATTTGTAACAAATCCCTTGTAAACATCCTGTATGTGAATAATAATGCACTAATAAACAGTGAAATGATATCTAAGTATAAAGTATTTGTTTTTATATATCAAGGCGGGTTTTTCTGCCTGTTTATAGATGTGTCTTCTTTGATCGGATATTTCTGTTACATTTGTATCTATTTATTTTTATAACAGTAAACTTGTGGATTGGAGAAATGTGTTTATATTTGTAGCGGGCTGTTTTTGGTTATATGTATACGTGTAACCAGTCATAATGGCAGTATTTTATAGCACATTGCACACTTAACCTTTCAAAATGTTCGTTGTATGAAAGATCGTATTGTAAAAGTCATGGAACACGAAGAGTTGACGCCTTCAAAGTTTGCCGAAGCAATCGGTATTCAGCGGTCTGCCATGTCTCATATTATTTCGGGAAGAAATAATCCCAGCTTGGATGTCCTGCAGAAGATATTGGAGCGGTTTATGTATATAGCGCCCGATTGGTTGTTGTTCGGTAAAGGGAAAATGTTTAGAGAAGGCGTCACATTAGAGCCTGATTTGTTCTCAAATATGCCTGTGCATCCGGCCAGAGTACAAGTTGTTCCCGAAGAACGCAGGGAAAAAGGGGTTGAGCACCCTAAAATTGAGACTAAAGCTGTTGAAAATGATTCGGTTATACGCGTAAAGACCGAGTCTAAAAATGTGACTAAAATTATGATCTTTTATTCGGATAATACCTACGATACCTTTATATCCGAAAAAAACAGGAAAGAGTAGCCGCAAAGCGTGAGATACATCCAACCGAATCGTTTATCTTTGTATCTTAAATTGAGTCGTCATACCGTATGAAAAAATATGTGTTACATATGAAGGTGGTGGAAAACAGGATCCTTCACGAGCATTATTGCCTGCTTAAACTTACTTCGGACGAAAGGTTGCCGGATATGCTTCCCGGACAATTTGTCGAAGCGCTGGTGGATCAATCCCCCGCTACGTTTCTTCGCCGCCCGCTCTCCATCCATTTTGTTGACAAAGAGAGGAATGAGCTGTGGTTGCTCATTCAATTCGTTGGAGAAGGTACGCGGAGCCTGGGGAGATACCGTGTGGGAGACCGGGTGAATATCATATTGCCGCTGGGGAATGGCTTTACGCTCCCCGACGGGTTGTCCAACGGGCAGAAACTGCTGCTGGTGGGCGGCGGCGTGGGCGTTGCCCCGCTGTTGTTTCTCGGTACATACCTGAAGGAAAGGGGATGGGAGCCGCTGTTTTTGTTGGGTGCACGGTCGGAAAAAGATCTCGTGCAGTTGGACGATTTCCGGAAGACGGGAGAAACATACGTCACGACAGAAGATCACTCATCCGGCGAGAGAGGCTATGTGACAGACCATTCCATCCTGCAAACGACCCGTTTCGACAGGATATACGCCTGCGGCCCGAAGCCGATGATGGTAGCGGTAGCCCGCTACGCCTCGTCTGTGTCCGTTCCCTGCGAAGTATCCCTCGAAAATAGCATGGCCTGCGGAATCGGCGCCTGTTTATGTTGTGTAGAAAATACAAAAGAGGGCCACGTATGCGTATGTACAGACGGGCCTGTATTCAATATAGAAAGACTAAGATGGCTGAATTAAGTGTACAGATAAAAGACTTGCCGTTGAAAAATCCCGTCATGACGGCATCCGGGACGTTCGGCTATGGTGTTGAATATGCCGACTTTATGGATATCGAACGGCTGGGAGCTGTGATCGTGAAAGGCACAACGCTTGAGCACAGGGAGGGGAATCCTTACCCCCGGATGGCGGAAACGGCGGCGGGCATGCTGAATGCCGTAGGCCTCCAGAACAAGGGGGTTGACTATTTTATCGACACGATTTATCCCCGTATCAGCGCGTATGATACACAGATGATTGTCAATGTAAGTGGTTCGTCTATCGAATCGTATGTGGAATGTGCGGGAAAGGTGGCCGGACTGGAGCATATACGGGCGATAGAGCTGAATATTTCGTGCCCGAACGTGAAGCAGGGCGGGATGGCTTTTGGCGTGACGTGTTCGGGCGCCGCCGAAGTGGTGCGGGCAGTCAGGCGGGTATATCCCAAAACACTGATCGTGAAGCTTTCTCCCAACGTGACCGATATTGCCGAAATAGCGAAAGCAGTAGAGGCCGAAGGCGCCGACTCCGTATCGTTGATCAATACGCTGCTTGGCATGGCCATCGACGCAGAAAAGCGCAGACCGAAGCTGTCGACTATAACGGGCGGCCTCTCAGGGCCGTGCGTAAAACCGGTCGCCCTCCGCATGGTATGGCAAACGTATCGGGCGGTCCGTATTCCGGTGATCGGTTTGGGGGGTATTGCAAGCTGGGAAGACGCCGTTGAGTTTATGCTGGCCGGAGCGACCGCTATCCAGGTCGGCACGCATAATTTCATCGACCCGGCGGCTTCGGTAAAAATCATCGACGGCCTGAACGACTATTGCGACAGGCACGGATACCGGTCGGTCAGCGAACTGACCGGCGCTTTAGCGCTTTAGGCGTTTACTTCTCCCGCTCCTGCCTCATAGTCGACGCAGGCTCTATCGGCCTTGACCGGCGCAATGATATTTTTGGCAACAGCGACGTGGGCGGGATGGTTGGCATACAGCGCGACATCTTCCAAGGAGTGGAGTTCGGTGGTCAGGATCATATCCCACGCTTCGTCGGGATTCACGTTAAAGTCCACCCGGATAGCTTGCAAGACCTCTATCTGCTCGATTAATGCTTCCAAGTGCGTCTTGATTTCCTGCATTTTATCCCTTTTTTCAGTCTGTGAAGCAAACTCTTTCAGTTTGAACATGACGATATGTCTAATCATATGATGTGTTGTTTCAGGTTATAGTTGTTCATCCATATACGAATCCTTGTAGCCCAGAAAGTAGAGGATACCATCCAGCCCTATGGTGGAAATAGACTGTTTGGCGGTCGCTTTCACCTTAGGTTTGGCATGGAAAGCAATACCCAGACCGGCAATACTGATCATGGGCAAATCGTTCGCTCCGTCACCAACGGCCACCGTCTGCCGGATATCCACGTTCTCAACCTGCGCAATCAAACGAAGCAGCTCCGCTTTCCGCTTACCGTCGACAATATCGCCGATGTAATGCCCCGTCAGCTTTCCGTCAACTACCTCCAACTCATTGGCATACACATAGTCGATGGCATACTTTTGTTTCAGGTAATTGCCGAAATAGGTAAACCCGCCCGATAAAATAGCAATCTTGAATCCGACCTTTTTCAGTATGTGCATCAGGCGGTCGACGCCTTCTGTAATCGGCAGGCTCTCCGCAATCTGCTGAAGAATGGATACATCCAGCCCTTTCAGCAACGCGCAGCGTTCGCGGAAACTTTCCGCAAAGTCAATCTCTCCCCGCATGGCGGATTCCGTAATCGCCCTCACCTTTTCTCCTACGCCCGCCCGTTCGGCCAGTTCGTCAATCACTTCGGTATTGATCAACGTCGAATCCATATCGAAACAGATCAAACGCCGCATACGCCTGTACATGCTGTCTTCCTGGAAAGAGATATCCACCTCCAGGCCGGAAGACAATTCCAGAAAGGCCAACTGCATCTGCTTCTTGTCCTTCGGCGTTCCGCGAACAGAAAACTCCACGCTTGCCTTAGGTGTCCGTTCGTTCTCGTCGAGCGGGATACGACCGGTGAGCCGCCGGATATCATCAATATTCATCCCCTGGTCTGCCACGATACGGGAGACGCCGGCGATCTGCTTCGCGGTGAGTTTGCGTCCTAAAATGGTGATAATATACCGGTTCTTACCCTGCATACCGACCCATTCGCTATACGCTTCTTCCGAAATAGGATTGAAGCGGATCGCGACATCCAATTCATAACTCTTGAATAGCAGCTCTTTCAGAATATCCCCCGAATCGCCGTCCGTACTCTGAAACAGGATTCCGAGCGACAGGTTGTTGTGGATATCGGACTGCCCGATATCCAGGATAACGGCATTCCTTTTCGCCAATATTTCAGTCAGGACAGCCGTGACGCCGGGACGGTCAGTCCCGCTGATATTCATAAAGATAATTTCGTTCTTTTGCAGCATATTTACACGGGGGGTTACCTGAAGAAAAACTTGAACAGATCATTCCCGTTGGCATAAATCAACAGGGCAAAAATAAGCAACATACCCCCAATCTGTGCATATTCGAGGAACTTGTCGCTGGGCTTTCGGCGGGTGACGACTTCATAGAGCAGGAACATGACATGCCCCCCATCCAAAGCGGGAACAGGCAGGATATTCATAAATGCCAGGATAATGGAAAGAAAAGCCGATGTCATCCAGAAAGACCTCCAATTCCAAGCGGAGGGGAACAGATTCCCGATGGCGGCAAACCCGCCCAGATTAGATGCGCCCTCTTTGGTAAAGACATATTTCATATCGCTCACATACCCTTTCAAGGTACTTATCCCCAAACGGATACCGGCGGGAAATGACTGAAAGAAATTATACGTTAACGTGACGGTTGAATAAATCTCTACCGGCGGCCTCATGTATACCCCCATAAGTCCTGCCGTATCGGTCGTGAGAGACAAGGACTGTTCCATGCCCTTCCGGTAAAACCCTACGGTAATCTCCTGACCTTTCTTTTCGTCAAGCCGTTCACGGATATCATACACCGTCGGAGTGATGACGCCATCAATGGAAACAATACTGTCCCCCGGCTGTATCCCGGCTAAGGCGGCAGGCGAACCTTCTCCACTTAACCCTTTTACTATCATAGGATACCGTTCTGCTGCAAACCCTTTCTTGTCGCGCATCACCCGTTGCATCATATCGGCGGGAATAGGGATAACCGTTTCTACGCCTTGCCGGAGCACTGTCGCTGTCCCGGCATTTACCACGGCGCGCAGGGCGTCCGAATTGAACCGTTCAAGTTCCCTGTCATCCGCCTTCAACAGGATGTCGCCATCCTGGAAACCGATCTGGTGGAATGTTTCGCTATAATCCATTCCCATTTTCATGTTTCTCAAAGGCAAATAGTTATCACCCCACGCAAACAGGATCATCGAGTAAATAAACACCGCCAGCAGAAAATTAAAGAGTACGCCGCCAACCATAATCAGCAGCCGCTGACGGGCAGGTTTGGAGCGAAATTCATACGGTTGGGGAGGGTTAGCCATCTGTTTCGTATCCATACTTTCGTCGATCATACCGGCGATTTTACAATATCCGCCCAAGGGAAGCCACCCTACGCCATATTCCGTGTCGCTGTTCTTTGGTTTGAACCTGAAAAGCCTGAATCCGATATCAAAGAAAAGGTAGAACTTATCCACCCTTACCTTATATAAACGGGCAAAAAGGAAATGCCCAAACTCATGAACCAACACCAATATGGATAAACTTAAAATAAGTTGCAATGCTTTAATCAAAAATGTTTCCATCTGTTTTTATCTGTTTTTAATGGGTTACTCAAGTAATCCGGAAGCGATCTTCCGGGCTTCGTCGTCCGTCGCCACATAATCTTCGTAGGAAGGGGATGCGACAAAAGAGACCTGATCTATTGTTCGTTCTATGATATCACTCATCTGCAAAAAGCCGGCTTTGTCATGCAAAAAGGCGTCGACCACCACTTCATTTGCCGCATTCAGCGCACAGGGCATGTTCCCCCCTTTCCGTATGGCCTCAAAAGCAAAGGCCAGATTACGGAAGCGCGTCATATCCGGCTCTTCAAAAGTAAGCGAAGCATACCGGCTGAAATCCAAGCGCGGCGCGCTGCTTTTCAACCGTTTCGGATAAGAAAAGGCATAACTGATCGGCAATTTCATATCGGGAATGCCCAATTGAGCCATCACCGCGCCGTCTTCAAACTGTACCATCGAATGGATAACGGATTGCGGATGCACAAGAATCCCGATCTGCTCCGGCGCAAGGCCAAACAGCCATTTTGCCTCGATCATCTCAAATCCTTTGTTCATCATCGTTGCCGAATCTATCGTCACCTTTGCGCCCATCGTCCAGTTGGGATGTTTCAAGGCCTCAGCCTTTGTGACGGCGGACAGCTCCGCAAGCGTCTTGGTACGAAACGGCCCGCCGGAAGCGGTAAGCCATATCTTCTCCACCGGGTTTTCCCATTCGCCGGCTAAGCACTGGAAAATAGCCGAATGCTCGGAGTCGACAGGCAATACAGGGACTTTATGTGCAACAGCCAGCGCTGTAATCAACTCGCCGGCAACCACCAGCGTCTCCTTATTCGCCAAAGCAATCGCCTTACCCGCCTTAATGGCAGCTATGGTAGGCCGCAGCCCCGAATAGCCGACCATCGCCGTGAGAATCATATCAATCTGTTCGGACTGAACCATTTGCACGATAGCCTCCTGGCCTGCCCAGACCTTTATCGGCAAATCTTCCAACGCCTCTTTCAGTTCGGGATATTTCCGTTCGTTCGCTACGACGACGATTTCCGGCATATATTTCCGCGCCTGATCAATCAACAGATCGACCTGGTTGTTGGCTGTCAGGGCATATACTTCAAACAGATCCGTATGTTCATCCACCACGTCAAGCGCCTGTGTCCCTATTGAACCGGTAGAACCTAATATCGCTAATCTTCTTTTCATTGCGGGCTAAAAAACAATGTATTCCTGAGGATTTACGGGATTTCCCTTGAGCCATAATTCAAAATGCAGATGAGGCCCTGTCGATAAATTCCCCGTATTTCCTATAATAGCAATCGCTTCGCCCGCGATCACTTGATCGCCGGTCTCTTTCAGCAACAACTCATTGTGTTTATAGACAGACAGGAAACCGTTTTTGTGCTGAAGCTGTATCACATTCCCATAGCGCGGATCGAATCCTGTAAACACAACCGTCCCGTCCAACGTGGCCATAACGCTCTCTTTTGGAGCGGCCACCAGATCCACTCCGTAATGACGTGTGTTGCTGTTAAATGTGGCAGACAGGATGCCGTTCACCGGTTTATAAAAGAAAACAGCGTCGGTCGGCGTATGATGGGGATTCAACGCCGTTAGATTATATTTTTCTTCTTCTTCAAAAGTCTTGATAAAGTCCTCTTCATTCTTTGTACGGGGGATATCGTAATCGGCATTGACAAAAGCCAGTGAATCAATCTCCCTGACAGAATCGACAGTCATTGTTCCGGTCAGTATTTCCGTCACATTGTTCAGGTAAAACGCCTGCATGGCAAGAACCCTTTCCAACGAATCGGCGCGAAGGGCGTTCTGAAGGATCTCCTTGCGCACCTCCACATCCAGATAACCGGGCAGATAGTTGCGGATAGGTGTCAATATAATAATAAGGGAGGTGACGGTGATCAGGAAAAAGGCAAATATAGCCAGGACAAGAAAAGCGGAAAGTTGCGACATACGGAACGACCAAACCTCTTCTAATGTGCTCTCATTAAAAAAAGACAACTTATACTTGAAACGTATCCGGTGCCAAAAGGCCTTCATATTTTTCTTTTCAAACTTTCGCATCAAAAAGTATGTTTAATAATCACACGCAAAAGTAACAAAAACCATATCCCGCCTGATAAAGTTTACGCTTATTAACGTTCTTACAAATCCAATAGCCCGTCGGGGATGGAGATATTCAGCGATTTGTTGATGTGATCGGCAGAAATGATCAATTCATCAGCCGCCGGTATCAGTAGCTCTTTATCCTTATAATCAATCTGCAAAAGCGTATTGATGGTACTTTCATCCACATCCGTTATCTCTCCAAGCCGGCCGTATACAGGATCAAAAACGGTATATCCAAGAAAGTTATCCCATGTTATACCGCTAACCGCCCCGTTATTTGCCACAACCGCCTCCGGATAATAGACCGTGCGGTTGGTAAACAGGCGAACCGCCTCTTCCGAATCCACATTCTCTAACTTAACCAACAGGATTTTATCCGTTTTATACCGGTACCCTTCAATAAAAAAGGGGACAAAGATGCCGTCTATCTCACAAACAATATACGGATTCTCAGATTCTTCAAAAACGTCGCCGTCCGTCATCAACCCGATTTCCCCCTTTATGCCGTGAGGCTTCACGAATTGCCCGATCCTGAAGAGTTCTTCTCTTTTTATCATCATACGCTATATTTAAAGCCTCGTGATATGCGCCCCAATACTGTTCAGCCGCTTGTCAATCTCCTGATATCCACGGTCTATCTGGTCGATATGATGGATCCGGCTGATACCTTCGGCGCTCATGGCGGCAATAAGCAAAGCGATACCGGCGCGGATATCGGGCGATACCATCTCCGAACCGCGCAACCTGAACCGGTTACCCAGCCCGATGACCGTCGCACGGTGCGGATCACACAGGATGATCTGCGCACCCATATCAATCAGCTTGTCGACAAAAAACAAACGGCTTTCAAACATTTTCTGGTGAATAAGGACGCTGCCCGTCGCTTGCGTGGCTACGACAAGCAGGACACTCAACAGGTCGGGCGTCAAGCCCGGCCAGGGCGCATCGGCGATCGTCATGATAGAGCCATCTATAAATGTCTCTATTTCATATACTTTGTGTGGAGGGACATGTATATCGTCTCCCTGTTTCTCAACCGTAATACCAAGACGGCGAAACGATTCGGGAATGATCCCCAACATCTCATACCGTGTATTTTTGATGGTAATATCGGAAGCCGTCATGGCAGCCATCCCAATAAAACTACCCACTTCAATCATATCCGGGAGGATCGTATGATCGGCGCCTCCAAGCGCCTCAACGCCTTGAATAGTCAACAGATTGGAGCCGATACCCGATATGCGGGCGCCCATATGGTTGAGCAAAGCGGAGAGTTGTTGTAAATAGGGTTCGCAGGCGGCATTGTAAATCGTCGTCGTACCTTTAGCCAACACGGCAGCCATGACGATATTAGCCGTTCCGGTTACGGACGCTTCATCCAGTAACATATATGCGCCTGTCAACCGGTCGGCTTTTATCTCATACAGCTGACGTCCGGCATTATAATGAAAGGATGCGCCCAGTTTCTGTATCCCCGTGAAATGGGTATCCAAACGGCGTCGACCGATCTTATCTCCTCCCGGCTTGGGGATCACCATCCTGCCAAAACGTGCAAGCAACGGCCCGACAATCATCACAGAACCGCGCAATGCCATACTTTTACGCAGAAAATCATCCGTCTCCAGATAATCCAAATCCACATCATCCGCCTGAAACGTATACACGTCAACAGCGATACGCTCTACTTTCACGCGCATATCACGAAGCAATTGAATCAGGTTATTGACATCTAAAATATCGGGAACATTGCGGATTGTCACCTTTCCGGAAGTAAGCAGAACAGCACAAATCACCTCCAGCGCTTCATTTTTCGCACCTTGCGGAACGATTTCGCCGGACATGCTGTAACCGCCTTCTATGACAAACGAACTCATCGGCCTTTTCGGGAGAAATTTTTCTTGTTATTATTATTATTGTTGTTGTTCGTATTATTGTTGTTGTTATTATTGCCACTGTTGTTTCTGGCCAGTATTTCACGGCTTTCGGTGAGTTTGTAATGTTCTTCACTCAGCACAATTTTTTCTTTTGACAGCTCGCCCAAATCTTTAAATATCTTACGGTCATCCACCGATTCCTTATTCCATGTAAGGAATGATTTCTTCATTTGATTGGCCAAGAGATTGATCAAATAGCTCTTTTCATCGCCATCTTCAAGCTCAGTCGCTTTATGGATCATCAGTTCCAGCGTCTTACCGTAATGACGAAAACGGAAAGTGGAATTATGATAAGGGATTACCGGAGGTTTTCTATACAGGTTTTCTTTTTTTATAATCTCATACGGATAATCAATATCCAACTGGAAATCAGCCATAATAGCCAGATGATCCCACAAAATATGTTTAAAATCACTCACGTCACGCAGATGGGGAAACATATTCCCCATGATATTGATAATCGTGTCCGCACAACGTTTGCGTTCCTCTCTGTCTTGAATGGAAACGCAGTAATCAACCATATTTTGAATATTACGACCGTATTCGGGTAAAGCCAACTTTTTAAGTTCTGTATTATAATTCATCTTTTGCTTATTTATCCCGCAAAGATAGGCATAAAATTCAGAATACAGGGTCAACGCATTAAAATCTTTGATAAACCTCACTTCCACCTCATTTATTGCTCCGGCCATCGTTTGACAAAATGACAAAAACAGGAGATAAATCGTGTGTATTGACAAAATGACAAAAATCCCCCCTCAAAAACCCGTTTTTTTGTCCGTAAATCTCCCCGTGAACAGAAGAAATGCCATATTTTAAGGGTTTTGAAAATACATTTTGTCAGCGATTTGATGATTTTAAGGCCTTTAATCACCTTAATAGGCTTATTTTCCTTGCATTTATCTGCTAATTAACTGAAATTAGCATCAATATGTCAATTTCATTCGATGCATAAAAAGAGCGAAAACGGGGCATAAAAAGTGTTGATTTAACGAAATCTTACGTAAGCTTAACAAATGCCGGACATTTTTCTGCATCAGTTTTGGAAATGATGCTTATGATTTCCGGAAAACACGGCGGTGTTTTTGGAAAATGATCAGCATCATTTGGGGGAATAATGCTTATGTTTTTAGTGAACGAATGTAAATCGACATCCAAAACAGGCATAATATTATATAAAACGACTATTTTAGGTGTTTTTTATGGCCTTTTTGAAAATGTTAAAGATAGCGAAATGGGCTTTTATTTGACATATAGTCAAAAATTTAACGATCATTAGCTTTAAAACGGCAAAATCAAGCTGCGTTTTCCCACGCATTTTTGATTTTTTAAGACACAATCTATCTTCCATCTATCTTCTGCGTAAACCTTCCATTTGTTTTTGATAATTCCCATTATGTTTAATAAGATATATTATGAGACTTGACCTCTGTACGGTTAAGGCGATTGAATAATGGAATAAAAAATGTACCTTTGCGCTGATAAGGAAAAATTGTATCTTTACACTCTCGTTTCCAAGAATTTATATTTAAAGTAAATGAGACAAAGAAATATAGATATTTTTGAAGTATGGCAGATTTCATACAAAATATTATAGATGAAATCATTGACCAATATATGTTTGCGGACAACACCAAACGTCCGTGGATAATTGGTTTTAGCGGTGGAAAAGACTCTACTGTGATGTTGCAATTGGTATGGGAAGCATTGCGGCAGGTCAAGCATTTTCATGGCTTTGTTGGTCGTGATGTCTATGTAGTCTGTAATGACACGATGATTGAAAATCCTGTGATTACAGAGTATGTGTATCGTGTTTTGAACAAAGTTACGGAAGCGGCACGAGACCAAGATTTGCCAATACAAGTGATAAAAACTATTCCAAGATTGGAAGATTCTTTTTGGGTAAACTTGATAGGAAGAGGTTATCCTGCACCAAATAACGCCTTCCGTTGGTGTACCGAACGCTTGAAAATAAAACCAACCGCACGTTTTATTACTGAGCAGGTAAGCGAATTTGGCGAGGCAATCATTTTGATAGGAACACGTTCAAACGAAAGCGCCAATCGTGCAAAATCAATGAACAAGCATGCCATAAAAGGAAAACGATTGACCAAACACCCAATACAACCCAATACATATATGTACGCGCCTATAAGACACCTAATGTTAGAGCAAGTTTGGTACATAATAAACACTATGCTGTCCCCATGGGGAGCAAGCAACGAGGAATTGTTTCAGATTTATTCCGATGCAAGCGCAGATGATTATGAATGTCCTGTGGTTGTTACAGACGACAAACATAAATCATGCGGTCAAAGTCGCTTTGGCTGTTGGATGTGTACAGTTGTAAAACAAGACAAATCAATGTCTGCATTGATTGATAGCGGATTAACGTGGATGAAACCACTACTTGAATTTAGAAATGTAATTGTCGAGGAACGTAACATTATCAAGTATCGAATGCCATTGAGAAGAAATGGGACAAAAGCTGTAAATGATATGGGAAGTTATTATCCGTCTTATAGGGCTTTGGTTTTAGAACGTTTGCTTAAAACTCAAAAAGAGATACAGGAAGAAAAACCGTGTATAGAACTTATTACAAATCAGGAACTAATTGCAATTCAAACAATTTGGTATCGAGATTTTGTGTTTGACTATAAGGTGTCAGAAATTTATCAAAAAGCTTATAATTCAAATTTGGATA
>JAISQD010000077.1 GCA_031274415.1 Tannerellaceae bacterium
TTTGTGTGGGTACAGGAAAGTCCCCGCATGGGGACGGGATGTGCATAACCGGATGTGGAGCCGAAGGCGCAACTTCCGGATAACCAAGCATCTACATCGCGCAAAGTCCCGCACGGGACTTGAGAGAGAGGCTTGCTATCCGCCTACCAATGACGGATGTATCGTAAATCTCTCATTTTAAAAGGCTTTTTAAGCGAGTGGTTTCTCCCGTCATTTCCACTTGTTTATTCTTTAGAAAGTCCTATTATTCTGCTTTCTGTGAGGCGGCGGCGACGGGGCGGCGGTAGCGGGTCAGGACGGCGCCGGCGGCCAGCTCCGATACCTGGCTGAGCTGCCACGACCGCTCCGTACCGAAGCCGGTCAAGAAGCTGATGCCGTTGCCCAGCGTGATGGGCAGGCGCAGGATGTTGATCTCGTCGATCAGGTCGTGCTGAAGCAGGGAGGCCGTCAGGCGGTAGTCGCCCATCACCCAGATATCGCCCTGACCGGGTTGGGTACGCAGTTCGCGGACGTATTGGAGGGCGTTCTTGCCGTGGTCGTCGTCGGACGTCAGCAGCTCGAAGCGGAGCAGGCCGCGGTTGGACATCGGGACGGGGGAGCCTTTGCCCGTCAGGACGAAGCACTCTTTATCGCGGATCGGCCAGATGTAGTCCTGGAAATGCAACGTTAAGTATTGCATGCGGTTCATCACCACGCGGTCGATGCTGTTAAAAAACGACGTGAAGTCATACACTTCCAACGGGCTTTTCAGTCCGTTGAACACCCAGTCCATGTCCCCGTTTAGGCGCGACGAATAGCCGTCGATCGAGACAAAAGCCAATAATTTCAGATCTTTCATTGTCGGAAAAAAGTTTATACAGTTGATAGGGTATCGCTTTGTCGTTCGTTTCGACCGGAGCATCCCGCCGGCCATGCGCCGGCGGGGCTGTTCCAGTCTAAAACCAACGATCCGAAAAACGCCTCTTCTCTTCATTGGTCTCAATTTCAGGTTAAGAAGTTTTTTTCTGTACTATTACTAAATTGCAAATGAAAATGTCTTTCTTTTCCCCTCTCCGCCCCCCCCCTTCGAGGTTTCCACGCCGCCCGAGAGGTACTCCAACCCTTTGAGATAGATAGTGATCGAGCGGTAAGCGCGTGTAAAGGCAAGCTCTTTTGTGACCTCTCCGCCCCCTTTGGGTACAGTCACCCGGTAAGGGGCGTACAGGTCATCAGCTGTTGTTTCTTCGGCCCTGAGAGCTACATTGCCTTTCGAAGCAACTTCTGCTCATCATAAATCACATTAAATACACAGTTGGATTAGTCAGTTCACTATCTTACCAATCTCTATACATTACAATATACCATGTACACACCCTTTTTTCACACGCACACACCAAGGGTGCGCACACAGTATAATGTTCTACACTTTTTCATTTTAAACTTCATTTTTATTGTTAACAGATGAATAACTAATTCTCACTTATTTACATTATATATATACGCTTCTTTTCGCCGTTTCACTTGCCTTTTACCGATCTGTATCATTCTCATACCAACCAAGTTAACGTGTACAACGTGTACAACGTGCACCACAAACCCCCACCTTCCGGGAAATTTCGGGGAATTTGACCCCCAAAAACCTGTCCGTCTCTATGTAGTTGTCGGACACTTTTGCTTTAGCACGTAAAAATCTGATCAAAAGTACAGCGCTTTTTTTCCCTATTCGTTACCTTTCTTAATACACTTTTTACCTATTCATGTCGGATACGTGATTTCTTCGAAGACGGCCGGGCGCTTGACCCAGATTTTTGACACACCATCGCGATAAAGCGGGTAAACTGGAAAATCCCCATTTCGTCGCCATTTCATGCAACGGCAAATAGCTTGAGATAAGGTCGTTATGGATGGCTAACCGTTTCTTTTCCGTGATCCAGTCGTGAGGAGACGTGCCGAACACCGCCGTGAAGCGTTTGTAGAACCCCGAAGGGGTATAATTCAAGGAACGCGCCAGCTCGTCGATCGTCGGATATTTCTGCCACGTACTCTTCACACTGTCCGAAAAAGCGATGTCCACCGCCAGGATCGGATAGAAAATCCGGTACAATTCCCTCTTCGGATAATAGGCGCGGAGGAGGAAACAGACCTCTTTCACTTTGATGTCGAAAAAGGAGCGGCAACGGATTCCGTCAGATGTCGTGCTGTGTAATCCTCTGATGCAGTGCCATAAAGAAGGGAAGATAAGACTCGGATACAATTGACGTTCATCCACGGTTTCATCTTCTTTCTGCCATTCATTGTATAACTGTTCGAGGATATAGCAGTCGCAAAAGACGATCCGGCTACTGAACCGCATAACCAAAAGCAAGGTGTTGACCGACGCCTTGATCTTGACCTGCTGGGCGGAAGCGACGAACCAAAAGGCCCCTTTGTTTACCTCTTTTTTCTCCAAAAATCCGATCTTAACCTCTACTTTTCCTTCCAACAGGAAAATCAGTTTGTGCTGCCCGGAATGGAATTCCCAGGCGCTATTTCGGGAAATCGTCCGGACCTCAAAAATCGGCCGTTCACGGTTGTCATAATTGTAACACCTGAGGCGTTCATTGGCATCTTGCATCTCCATAACATATTTATTATTAGCATGTTTTACAAATTTTGCATTTACTCATTCTAAATAAGCGTAGATAATCCACTGAATAAGAAATCATTAGCGACCGGTTTTCAAAAAATGTTTTACAAGCTTATCATTTAAAACACGATTTGTAAAACATTTAACATTTCATCACTATCGTATCTATCTTATTCTGTGCGACTTATCCTCATCAATCGTAGTGTGTCCGACAACTACATATTGTCGGACACTTTACATTTAAGAGATGTCAAATATAACATTTATTTTGATTTCCACCAAATCGGGCTAAATCTTTTTTTGAGGTGCTATGGTGAGATGTCTCCGCGCGTTCGCTTCGCTCTCTTGGTTATAATGACGACAAATACAATCTCCTGAAAATCAATAAGTACCCGTCATTGCGAGCGAAGTGAAGCAATCCAGCGTGCCCCCTTCTGGATGGCTTCAGGCTTCGCCTTCGCAATGACGCACGTTGTCATTTCCCTTTTTGATAAACGCAGTTTATTGGATTCTCGACCAAGAGAGCGTAGCGAACGCGCGGAGACATCTCACCATAGCACCTCAAAAAAAGATTTAGCCATTTTCATTTTATTTTTACAAAGATGCCGAAGTTTCTTATTGCGAATTCACGCGAATTATGATATATTTGTATCAAAGAGTAAGGGAACAAATGAATCATTAAATTTCCGGAAGGAAGCAGCGATGAACAATAATACAAAAATATCCGTTCGTTTTTTCGACGACCGTGAAGTGCGTGCTGTTTGGGACGAAGAGAACAATAAATGGTGGTTTTCCGTTTTGGATATTGTCGCGGTTCTTACAGACCAAGACGACTACAAAAAAGCACGAAACTATTGGAAGTATCTCAAAGCCAAATTGAAAAAAGAAAACAGTGAAGTGGTTAGTATCACTACCCAGTTGAAACTTCTCGCACCTGACGAAAAAAAACGTTTAACCGATATGCTTGACTA
Organism: Tannerellaceae bacterium; assembly: GCA_031274415.1. Taxonomy (GTDB): domain Bacteria; phylum Bacteroidota; class Bacteroidia; order Bacteroidales; family Tannerellaceae; genus DFXE01. Next base: position 3,577 of record JAISQD010000077.1, read on the forward strand.
TAAAGGGATTATTGCACTTGGCAAACAATTTCCCGGCAAAAAGGCCAACCGCTTTATTGAATGGTTTACTTACAGCGACGAAAGCATCGACGGAAAAAGCAAAACAAAGGCATACGCCCTGTATGAAAGTTCTTTTATCGACAACATAGACGTGGGAACAGTCAGAGGCTTACAACAAATTTACGCCTATTTGTTTGGTGGGCTGTATGATTTCGCCGGACAAATAAGGCAAAAAAACATCTCAAAAGGTGGCTTTCAGTTTGCCGTAGCACACTTTTTAGGCAACACATTGAAGCAGATTGAAGCAATGCCGGAAAACACATTCGACGAAATTGTCAATAAATATGTAGAAATGAACATCGCACACCCATTCATGGAAGGCAATGGGCGAAGCACAAGGATTTGGTTGGATTTGATATTAAAAAAACGCCTGCAAAAATGCGTGGATTGGAGCAAAATTAGCAAAAAAGATTATCTCAATGCCATGATGCAAAGTTCGACAAACGACACCACACTAAAAACCTTGCTGAAAAATGCCCTAACCGGTGAAATCAACAGCCGCGAAATGTTTATGAAAGGCATTGATTATTCGTATTATTATGAAGAAAATGAATGAGATGAGATCACGCGTAATGCTTTCCCTACTTTGATAAAGGCGGCAATGGCTTGATCAAGATGCTCTTTTTCGTGTCCGGCCGACAGTTGGACGCGTATGCGCGCCTGATCTTTCGGGACAACGGGATAGTAGAAGCCGGTCACATAAATCCCCTCTTCCTGCATCTTGGCGGCAAAATCCTGCGATAACTTGGCGTCGTACAACATAACGGCACAAATAGCCGATTGGGTCGGTTTGATATCAAACCCGGCTGCCAGCATCTTTTCGCGGAAATAGGTCACATTGTCAACTAATTTTGTATGCAGCGCATCGCTTTCGCCTAACATGGCAAACACCTCCAGACTGGCGCCCACAATGGCCGGCGCCAATGAATTGGAGAACAGGTATGGCCGCGAACGCTGCCTCAGCATATCAATGATTTCTTTCCGTCCGGTCGTGAACCCTCCCATGGCTCCACCGAACGCTTTGCCCAGTGTCCCGGTAAAAATATCTATTTTGCCATAACAACCGAACTGCTCGGCTACCCCATGTCCCGTCCGGCCAACCACGCCTGCCGAGTGCGATTCGTCTACCATCACCAAGGCATCGTACTTTTCCGCCAGTTTGCAAATCTCCTCCATCGGGGCGACATTGCCATCCATCGAGAATACGCCATCGGTGGCAATCATACGGAAACGCTGCCCCTGCGCTTCCTGCAGACAACGCTCCAGATCAGCCATATCGGCATTGGCATACCGGTAGCGTTTCGCCTTACACAAACGGACGCCGTCGATGATGGAAGCATGATTCAAGGCGTCTGAAATGATGGCGTCTTCTTCGGAGAGGAGCGGTTCAAACAAGCCTCCGTTGGCATCGAAACAGGCCGCATACAATATCGTATCTTCCGTTTTAAAATACCGGGAGACGGCAGCTTCCAATTGTTTGTGCAAATCCTGCGTCCCACAGATAAAACGGACGGACGACATACCGTATCCATGCGTATCCATCGCATCCTTAGCCGCTTGAATCAAACGGGGATGATCAGACAGGCCCAGATAATTATTCGCACAAAAATTCAATACCCTGTTCCCCCCGTTCACCTCTATATCAGCGCGTTGAGGCGTCGTGATCAACCGTTCGTTCTTATATAACCCGGCAGCCTGGATAGCTGCCAGTTCATCAGTCAAGAAACCTTTTATTTTCCCGTACATACTCTTGTTGTTTTTATTTTTTCGACAATAAGGAACAAAGGTCTGATTTTTTTTTCATAAGAACAAACATATACACATGCGCCTCAATGCATTTCCTTGTAAAAACGAATCTTTTTCGTTTTGGTTTATTTTTTTTAGTATATTTGCATCATGAATGTAAAAGGGCTAACAAAAATAAACTATTTCCTGCAAAACTTACCGTCAGGTGCTCTATGTTTTGCTTCGTGGCTGAACGAGAACGGCATATCTTATACTTTGCAGCAACATTATCGCGACGCACAGTGGTTTACGGCCATCGCGCAGGGCGTTATGTACCGTACCGGCGATAAGCCAACTTTGTTCAGCGCTTTGTCTTGCTTTAATAGCCAACTGCATAAAAAACTGCACATTGGGGCTTTGTCAGCGTTAGAAATGCGGGGGTTTTCGCATTATGTACCACTCGGCAGACAAACGATTGTGGTTTATTGTCCTCGCAATGAATGGTTTCCGCAATGGTTCTTAAAGTATGATTGGGGTGTCAATATTCTAAAAAGATATGATGACACAAGCGAAACAGGAATAGCTACAATAACCGAAAATGGTTTTGAAGTTTCGGTTTCCTCCCCCGAGAGAGCATTTTTGGAATGTTTAGACCTTGCACCGAAATATTACATTTTAACTGATTTATATTATGTTATGGAAATGTTGAACGGTTTGCGACCTGAATTATTGCAAGCCTTGTTGGAAGAATATAAATCAGTCAAAGTAAAAAGATTGTTTCTTTATATGGCCGAAAAAGCTGGACACGCTTGGTTAAATGATTTGGATTTATCACGGATAAGTTTGGGAACAGGAAAAAGAGCAATGGTGGAAAAAGGCGTTTATAATACAAAATATCAAATAACATTGCCAAGAGATTTAGTTGAATATGAATAAATTCTATAAACAGCAAGTTGAATTGTTGCTGAAAATCATTCCAACCTTATCAGGAATTGATGGTTTTGCAGTACACGGAGGTACGGCTATCAATCTTTATGTGCTTGATTTGCCTCGCTATTCCATTGATATTGATGTTACTTATGTGCCAATAAAATCACGGGAAGAATCATTTGCTGAAATTCATAAAAATCTGTCAATCATCAAAGAAAAGGTAAAAGCAATCATTCCAAATGCAATTGTTACTGAAAAACCCAATAAAATATACTGCAACCAGCGGGGAATAATGGTAAAGGTAGAAGTCAGCGGAACAAAACGGGGACTTATTGAACCAACAGAAATAAAACCGTTATGCAAAAGGGCGCAAACTGTTTTTGAAACTTCCAACAAAACAAGAATTGTATCGTTTTCGCAACTTTACGGTGGAAAAATATCAGCAGCACTCGACAGGCAACACCCACGGGATTTATTTGATATAAAATTGATGTTCGACAAGATAACCGATTTTGAACAGGTAAAAAAAGGTTTTTTCTATTCTCTTTTAGGCGGCGACCGTCCCATTGTAGAAACGCTTGCCCCTAATCGAACAAATCAAAGCGAAGCACTTGTACAGCAATTCGCAGGCATGACAGATATTCCGTTTAGTTATTCTGATTTTGAGGAAACCCGCGAAAAGTTGATAGAGTTCATAAATTCTAATTTAACGGATGACGATAAAGCGTTTTTACTTGATTTTGAAGCTGGAAATTCATTGGTAAAACACACCGAATATCAGGCGTTTTTGCAATTTCCATCCGTGCAATGGAAACAGTTGAATATAAACAAACTGAAATCAGATAATCCGGTAAAACACAAACAGGGGATTGAGAAATTGGCAAAATACTTGCATTTTTTCGACAATAAGGAACAAAGGTCTGATTTTTTTCGTAAAAACTGAAGCATTTTATTGCTTATATAAAATATTTTCGTGAATTTACAATTTCGTAAGAAAAACTGTTATTATCCTACATTTTGGTAATAACGCTTATCCTGCAATCATTGTTTCCTGAAAAAACGATCAAAACAAACTGCTTATTATAAGCGAAATAGAGTGAAAAGAAAAAGTTTTTCCCATCTATTTACTTTTATGGCACATGATTTGATTCTATGTTAAAAGTAAAGTAAAGAATGATGGAACTGTTTGAAGAAGATTATCATGATGCAAAAGCCTACTATCGCCGGGCTTTGCAATTTAGGGAGACTAAGAAAGACGCCGGTTTGGTTTTTAATGTAGCGTCGTTAGCGCTTGAACGCTATTTGGTGGCTCTTTGCGATTTGCATGGTGTGGTACCTATGAACCACAACTTTATTAGTCTAATGAAAGATGTCGAACAGATAGTGGATGTGCCGCATGAATTGAGCCGCGACATACGTTCCTTAGACCATATATTCGGTATCTGCTTTCTGGAAACCTATCACCACGGCACACCCGAATTTAGCGATATGGAAAAAGTCCTGCGCCTGTGCAACGAAGTGCAGCCGCTCTTTGACAAAGAAAAAATGGAAAAAAGATATATCCAAACATCCGAGAAGGTCTGATGTCACTATCTCCACTTCCGGTACAGCCAAACACATTCCGGCGCCGCCGGCGTCTCTTTCACTGTATAGGGTTCACATTTCGCCTGCAAAGCGGCTTCCCGCAGTTTCGCGCCGGGACGGAAGATCAGGCGGCTTGCCGTCAGTTGCGCCGTTGGATCGACTTCAATCCCGAGCTGCACCAAACGCTTACCCGCCTGGGACATTCTAATGCGTTGACCCTGGAGAGGGAATAGTGAACAGTGAATAGTGAATAGCCGTTGTTTAAGGATGGGTGTATTGTAAAGCCCTTATATTCAAAGGCTTCACTTAGTAGCCAAGATCATACCTCGCCATCCTCTCTTCCCTTATTTTGTCACCAATCATAAGGGGAATAAGGGAAGAAAAGATGGAGTGGGCTTTATCTCAGCTACTAAGGGAAGCCTTTGAATATAAGGGATTTACAAGAGATCAGCGCTCGTCTTTGCGAGATTCCAATAAACTGCGTTTGGTCACACAAGACAAAATCGAACGCATTTATAATGACGACGAATCGCAATCGCCTATAAAAGGGCGGACTTATAAAGGCTGAAATGCCCGAAGGGCAGGATTTTCATAACCGCAGGTCAGCGACCTGCGGCGGATGGCACATGAATCTCTGCCTGACTAAAAAGTCCACAAAAGCGATTTCGGACTTTTTAGTCAGCCCCCTAGCTATGTTAGCTCTCTACGAGAGCGCATATTACAAATGGTTAAAGTAAAGAATAGTAATAATGACGGCACAAAATAAAAAAAAATGCATTTCCCGATAAAAAAATAACGAGTTTGTGTGTGCTGCTGTTATTTTTGTTTTATATTTGCGGCCGGAAACGATACTAACCATCTGGACAGCTAAATGACAAACAATACATCTCATTTGACAAAAATAATGATCAGAAAATTTGGCAGAATAATTTATTTTGCTAAACACACACACACACACACACACACACACACACACACACACACAGCCTCCGGTATATCATTTCACGCGCGCGTGCGCATAACACAACTCGTTTCTCTTTCCTGATCTGCTTTCTGTCGCTTTTCGTGACGGTGTTGCAGGGGTGCGTCGAACAGGAAGAATGCCCGTTCAATGTGCAAATTGTTTACCGGTACGACCGCGAAGGGGAATCGGGCGGGAAGAATGTGTTGCCGGTGTATGTCTCCGGGATTATCCAGTATATTTTTGATGAAAGCAACCGGTTGGTCGCTGTCGATTCTACACGGGCGGACGACCATGGTCGGTTCGTCATCACGTGCCGGTTACCGGCCGGACGCTATACGGTGTCCGGTTGGGGCAACGTGCGTGGTGCGAGCCATGTGAACGATGCCACTGCCCTGCAGGAGACGGCGCTTTCTTTGGCTGATGCGCCGGACGCTGACGGTCTGCAGGGCAACAGTGAGCGGCTTTTTTATGGTCGCCGTTCGTTCACGGTGGAGAGGCGCGGGGTGATCCGGTCGTATGTTGACATGACGCATGCGCACTGCCTGCTGTCGTTTTCCATCTGGTGGAAGAATGCTTCGCAGACGCCTCCGGCATCGGGCGACTTTTACCTGTTGTTGCGTGATGTTCCTTCGCGGTACGGATTTGTTCCGGGTTACAGCGTGCAGTCGGGTCAAGCCGTGCCTTACGCTCCCGGGATGGACGATTATCCGGTGTGGGACGATGCGGCGATCAACCACATCCCCCTCGTTCACGACGACGAACAGTTGGCGACACACCGTGCCTCCGCCGTTCTGAACGATAAGACGTTGCGCGGTGAGTTCGTCACCTACCGCCTGACAGCTGCCAGCCACCCTTCGCTGAGCATCTACGACGGGGAGACACCTCTTGTGGAAGATATCGACCTGCACAAATTCTTCACGGAATTGGCCATCGGCTTGGACGAGACGTTGCGCCAGGAATACCGGATAGGCATCGAGATAGCAAGCGGACACCTGACAGCTTTCATGCTGACAGCCACAACCGCAAACTGGGAGGAGGGGAGACTTTGAAACAGTAAACAGTTAATAATGAACAGTGAACAGTTAATAGTGAATAGTAAACATGACGCAGCAACATCCGTCATTGCGAAGGCAAAGCCTGGCGCCATCCAGAGTACCCACGTATACACCTCTGGAATCGAGTAGACTGCCCTGCCGACGGGTCGGCAGGGAGAGCCTCTCACACCACTGTACGTACGGGTCTCGTATACAGCGGTTCGTTAAGATAGGGGGTAATCGATTTGT
>JAISQD010000138.1 GCA_031274415.1 Tannerellaceae bacterium
CTTCTGCTTGCTTTTTTCGGTCAGTTCAGGTTTGAAATGATCAAAACAGGCACATGTGAGTACACCCCGTATCCCCATTTCTTTCACAGCCTCAGCCGTAGCCGGCAGTTTGTGATACATATCCATAAAGGCGGTTGTCCCGCTCTTCATCATCTCAAGACAAGCCAGTTTTGCGCCCCAGTAGACATCTTCGTGCGTCAGTTTGGCCTCGTTCGGCCACATCTTTTCCTTCAGCCAGAGCGTGAGCGGCATATCGTCGCCGATACCTCTAAAAAGTGTCATGGCGGCATGGGTATGGGCATTCACCAACCCGGGAATGACCGCCTTTCCCCGTCCGTCGATCACCACGCCGGCGGTCGGGGGAATCGCCTCCGCCACCCGCTTAATACAGGCTCCCTCGATCAGTATATCCGTCGACCGCCCCTGCCACTCAACCCCTTTGATAAGAATCTGCTGTTCCATATTCCATCGCCTCCTTTTTTCCTTATGATACAAATGTACAAAAATTGCCAAAGTTCTTTCTCCGGATCAAATAATTACCTTAAATTTGCAACGATTACCTACGATGGTAATCATTGCAAATTTAAGGTAATTATATGCATGATATTCGGAAATACCTACAAGAGATAGTCGGCTTAACGGTGAATATGAGGAAACTACCCGATTCGCTATTGAGAAAGCTTCCTATGTATTTAGGTTACGGATACGACTATTATTTGCTCGAACAGGAGAGGCATCAATTTGTCCTTGCCGATTGTGGTAACACAACTAAAATGGCGGGGCGGCTGAAAAAGGAATCGAAAGCCATATCCCAACAGCTGGGAATGCCGGTCGTCTTTGCCATGGATAGCCAAAGCGCCCAACTGAAACGGCGGATGATTCAGGAAAAGGTGGGATTTATCGTTCCCGGAAGCCAGGTCTTCCTGCCTCATCTATGGACAAACCTGACGGAAAGCGCCCGGCAACCGCAACTATACCCCGAACAGTTGTCGCCGTCGGCACAACTGCTGTTGTTATACCATTTGCAGATTGAGCATTTGGAGGCGTTTTCGTTCAAGGAAATTGCTGGAAAATTAGATTATACACCAAAAACCATTACAAAAATTGCCGCCGAACTAAAGGCAAAAAGCCTATGCAAAATCGGCGGCACAAAAGAAAAACGGTTGACATTCGATATCGACAGAAAGCAATTGTGGACAATAGCAGAACCGCACATGCAGTCACCTGTCAGCAAATCGCTTTTCACCGACCAAGAGGAAACGGCTGATTTCTGCCAATCGGGAGATGCCGCCCTATCTTATTATACGTTCCTTGCAGATACGGGAAAAGCGGCTTACGCCGTCTATAAAACCGATTTTGAGAAACGGAGAGAAAGCGGCTACTGGGACTATTTAGATGAAACAGAGGGCAATATACGTGTTGAAATCTGGAAATACAATCCCGCCGTATTAAGCAATAACGGCTACATTGACCCCCTATCCCTCTACCTGTGTTACCGCGAGGATAAAAATGAACGGGTAGTAGCCGAAATCAATAAATTAATAGAAGAAAGAACATGGTAAAAGGATTAGAAAAGCTCAGGATATATTTTAAGGATTTTGCGGAAAATTACGTTATAATCGGCGGAACAGCCTGTAATGAATTGATTGCGGACAAGGAGTTGAACCCTCGTGCAACAAAGGATGTTGACGCTATTCTTATTGTAGAAGCATTAAGCGATGCGTTTGTCAGGCGTTTTTGGGAGTTCGTCAGGGAGGGCAAATACGAGTTGTGGCAGACCTCTTCCGGCAAAACACAATTCTATCGCTTTATCAAACCGCAAGCGAATGCTTTTCCATTACAAATAGAACTTTTTTCGCGTATTCCGGATTTAATTCAAGTTCCCGAAAGCGCACACCTCACTCCTATTCCTGTAGGGGAATACCTTTCAAGTTTTTCGGCCATTTTGCTGGATGACGAATATTATCATTACGCCGTACAACATACAGTCGTATTAAATGACCTGAATTTCATAGACAAGGAAGCCGCAATCCTGCTGAAAGCAAAGGCATACATAAACAATTCCGTTCGCAAGGCAAATGGCGAACAGGTACGAAGCGAAGATATTATAAAGCATAAAAACGACATATTCCGCATTGCAGCAACATTTGTTGATAGCGACATGTATGAGATTACCGAAACGCTGAAAATAGATTTGCGCCGGTTTTTGGAAATGGTTGAAAAGGAGGGCTTGGGGACATCCGGCCTATGCAAGGATTTAGGATTGCGTAATGAAGTATCCGTAGAAATGTTTATTGAGCGGATTAGAAAAACGTTTGGGTTATGATTTTGCGGCAAATCAGTGAGACGTAACGGTATATCCCTTATCTTTGCCAGGCATGGATTTAGGCGATAGAGAAAAGCGGATGATATTGATAGCGGATTGCGGTTCTACAAAGGCCACCTGGTGTCTGGCCGATCGGGGGAGGTGTATTCAGACGGTATGTACCGGCGGGATTAATCCCTATTTTCAGTCGGAAGAGGAGATCAGCGAGGGCATAAGCAATGAGCTTTTTCCCCGGCTGGAGGCTGACAGGCAGGATATTGAGGCGGTCTATTTTTATGGGGCGGGGTGTGTGTATGAGAAAACGGAAGTGGTATGGCATATTATCAAACGTCATACGGAGGCGGCGGTCGTTGAAGTGCATAGCGATCTGCTGGCGGCTGCACGCGGCACATGTGGAGAAAGCAGTGGCCTTGTATGCGTATTGGGAACAGGTTCAAACGCCTGTTTTTATGATGGACAACGGATCATACAGCACGTTCCCTCCCTTGGGTTTATACTGGGGGACGAAGGGGGCGGAGCCGTATTGGGTAAATTACTGGTATCCGATCTCTTAAAGGATATGATGGGCGGGGAGTTGAAAGAGAAATTCCTGAAGCAGTTCAACCTGACCCCCGCTCAAATTATCGACCGCGTATACCGCCAGCCGTTCCCCAACCGGTTTTTGGCCAGCCTTTCGCCTTTCCTGTATCAGAACCTGCACGAACCGGCCATCCGGTCGTTGGTGTTAAACAGCATCAAATCATTTATTTTACGTAACCTGATGAAGTACGATTACCGGAGTTACCGGGCAAACTTTGTCGGTTCTACGGCCTATTACTATAAGGAAATCCTTCTGGAAGCGGCGGTTGAGACGGGTATACGGATCGGTACGGTGTGCCGCTCTCCGATGGAGGGTCTTCTCGCCTATCACGGCATATCCGGCTAAGAAAGAGGGGATGACGGGATTTTTTTTGATGGATGTGATATATTTAATGGGGAAATAGTTGTATAAATTAATTTTTATGCTTTACTTTGCGCCCTGATTACGAGAATAGTATTACAGCATATAATATAAAGAAAGATAGAGATGTCTAAGATTTGTCAAATTACCGGAAAGAAAGCAATGGTTGGCAACAACGTTTCACACTCTAATAAAAGGACGAAACGTAAATTTAATGTTAACCTCTTTACGAAGAAGTTCTACTGGGTAGAACAGGATTGCTGGATCAGCCTGAGCATTTCGGCTGCAGGGTTACGTACAATTAACAAGCTCGGTTTGGATGCAGCCATTAAGAATGCCGCCGATAAAGGGTATTTAAACGCTTAATTTGGAGGAAACAGAAAATGGCAAAGAAAGCAAAAGGAAACAGAGTGCAGGTCATCATGGAATGTACCGAACATAAAGAGAGCGGTATGCCGGGTACGTCAAGATATATTACGACCAAGAACAGGAAGAATACGACACAACGATTGGAGTTGAAGAAATACAACCCGATCCTGAAAAGAATGACTGTACATAAAGAAATTAAGTAATAGGAGATTAAACGATGGCAAAAAAAGCAGTTGCAACATTCAAGAAAGGTGAAGGCCGTACTTATTCAAAAGTAATCAAGATGGTCAAGTCTCCAAAAACCGGGGCATATATCTTTCAAGAGGAAATGATCCCGAATGATGCCGTAAAAGACTATTTTGTGAAGTAATATCACATTGTTCTGAAAATTTATTTTATGTTTTTTAGGTTTGGAAAAGCTTCCTTCCCGAAATGGGATGGAAGCTTTTTTTTATAGCAGGAAACGTAAGAGGAATGAAAATATTTTCTTATTTTTGTTCGGTATTATGAGCATGATAAATATAACTATAAATAATAAATACACATTGCGCTATGAAATTCGATGTATCAAGCACAACGCTATTATCCCGCTTACAGTCAATAAGCAAAGTTATTGCATCCAAGAATTCCTTGCCGATCCTGGATCATTTCCTCTTTAACCTGGAAGGAAACACATTGACGATAACCGCTTCGGATGCCGAGACCCGTATGATCACTTCCGTGGAAGTTGCGAATGCGGAAGGTTCAGGGCTTTTTGCCATATCGGCGAAAATATTGCTTGAGCCGTTGAAAGAGTTGCCCGAACAGCCGCTCAACTTTGACATAGACGACGACACGGTGGAAATCCTCATCCATTTCCAGAACGGGAAATATAATTTCATAGGGGAGAAAGGCGATACCTATCCGCAGCAAAAGCCATTAAGCGCGACCTGCACATCTATATCCATCGAAGCGCAAACGCTGCTGAACGGGATCAGCCGTTCCCTATTTGCTACTGCAGATGACGAGCTTCGTCCGGTGATGAACGGGATCTATTTTGATATCCATACGGAAGACCTGACGTTTGTCGCTTCCGACGGGCATAAGCTGGTTCGTTTACGCAATCTTTCCATACAGTCTCCCGAAAGAGCCGCATTTATCCTGCCCAAGAAGCCGGCCAACCTCCTGAAGGGTATCCTGACAAAAGGGAACGAACCGGTAGAGATCAAATTCGACGATAACAATGCATACATCACCAGCTCAAGTTTTGAAATGGTGTGCCGGTTGATAGAAGGGCGTTATCCGAACTATAACAGCGTCATACCGAAAGAAAATCCGTTCAAGGTAACTGTTGACCGCCTCTCGCTGCTGAATGCATTGAAGCGGGTATCGGTTTTTTCCAATCAGGCAAGCAGTCTGGTCAAGTTGCATTTGTTGGAGAATCAGATGATTGTTTCGGCTCAGGATATTGATTTTTCCACATCCGCCGAAGAAACAATCATTTGCCAGTTTGACGGAACGGAATTGAAAATTGGTTTCAAGGCGACTTACCTGATCGAGATACTGACCAATATCGCTTCGGAAGAGGTCGTGCTCGAATTGGCTGATCCTTCCCGTGCAGGCGTCATCGTTCCGACTGAAGATGAAGAGAACGAGAACTTGCTGATGCTCCTCATGCCAATGATGTTGAATGACTAATAAACAGCGCATGCAATTAAACCTAAAAAACCCGTTAGTCTTTTTTGATCTGGAAACAACGGGGATTAATATAGTCAAAGACCGTATTGTCGAAATCTCTTTCGTTAAAGTATACCCTAATGGTAAAGAAGAATCCAAGACGCGGCGGATCAATCCGGGTATGCCGATTCCTCCCGAGTCAACGGCTATTCACGGCATTTCGGACGAAGACGTAAAGGATTGTCCTCTCTTTAAAGGGATTGCAAAAGATTTGGCAACACAGATTGAAGGCTGCGATCTGGCCGGTTTCAATTCCAACCGGTTCGATATCCCGATGCTGGCCGAAGAATTTCTTCGTGCAGGAGTGGAGATCGATCTGAATCGTCGTAAGTTTGTCGATGTACAAACCATCTTCCATAAGATGGAACAGCGAACGCTGGCCGCCGCATATAAGTTTTATTGCAACAAAGACCTGATGAATGCGCATACGGCCGAAGCAGATACGCTGGCGACTTATGAGGTACTGAAAGCGCAACTGGACAGGTACCCTGACTTGCAGAATGACATCAATTACCTGTCGCAATATTCCAGTTTCACCAACAATGTCGATTTTGCCGGACGGATGATTTACAATGATAAAGGCGAAGAGGTCATTAACTTCGGGAAATACAAAGGCCAATTGGTGACGGAGGTATTAAAGCATGATCCCAGCTATTATGCATGGATTATGAACGGGGACTTTCCGTTAAATACGAAGAAAATACTGACAGAGATCAAATTAAGAGGCTTTAATTCAAAATAGACGATGAACAATTTTGAATGCAGCAATCCCGTCAAGGTTGTTTTCGGGAAAGGGACAATTGCCCGCTTGCCGGCTCTGCTTCCGGAAGGAAGTAAGGTATTGATGCTATACGGCGGAGGCAGCATAAAGAAGAACGGCGTTTATAACCAGGTTGTCGAATCGTTGAAGGGGTTTGACTGGTTGGAATTTCCCGGCATTGAGGCGAATCCGCATTACGAAACCTGCATGAAGGCGGCGGAGCTTGTGGAGAGGGAAAAGGTAGATTTCCTGTTGGCCGTAGGCGGCGGTTCGGTGATCGACGCCGCGAAGTTCATCGCCTGTGCCGTCCCTTTCGGGGGTGAGCCGTGGAATATCCTGTCAAAGGGCGCGGAGATCAAAGGGGCGATGCCTTTAGGGGTGGTGCTGACATTGGCCGCGACGGGTTCCGAGATGAACGAACGCGCGGTGATCTCCCGTGTATCGACCGGGGAGAAGCTTGGTTTTGCCAGTCCGGCCATCTTTCCGAAATTTGCCGTAATGGATCCCGAAGTCACCTATTCGCTGCCGGTTCGTCAGGTAGCAAACGGGGTTGTGGACTCGTTTATTCATGTCATTGAACAATATCTGACCTATCCGGTGGATGCGAAAGTGCAGGATTATTTTGCCGAAAGCCTGATGAAAATCATCCGGGTCGAGGGGCTGAACGTATTGGCCGATCCCTACAATTATGACACCCGCGCCAACCTGATGTGGGCGGCTTCAAACGCCTTGAACAGCTGGATCGGGCAAGGCGTGCCGCAAGACTGGTCTTCGCACCGCATCGGGTATGCCCTGACCGTACAGTTCGGGCTGGATCATGCGCAGACACTGGCCGTCGTTCTTCCGGGAGTGATGGATTATATGCGTAAGGAAAAGCGGGAGAAGATCCTCAGGCTGGGCGCCGTCGTCTTCGATATCACGAAAGGGACGGAGGAAGAGCGCGTACAGGAGACCATCGACGCCGTTGAACGCTTTTTCAGGGATATGGGGTTGAAGACCCGCCTGGGCGAATACGGCATAAAAGAGACAGACCTCGACAGGCTGGTAGAGCCGGTGGCCCGGATGGGGTGGAAATTAGGCGAACATGCCAATATCGACGCGCCGGCCGCCCGTCAGATTTT
>JAISQD010000199.1 GCA_031274415.1 Tannerellaceae bacterium
TTATTATTAAAAAGGATGATATTGATATCCACATTCCGGCGTACCGCATGGATAAAATGATTCCCCCCGATAGCCAGGCAATCGCCGTCGCCCGTGATAAGCCAGACGCTCAGGTCGGGGCGGGCGGTCTTTACGCCCGTGGCAATCGCTGCGCCGCGCCCATGTATGGTGTGAAACCCGTAGGTGTTCATATAATAGGGCAGGCGCGAAGAGCAGCCTATGCCCGAAATCACCGCCATATGATGGGGAGCCACACCCGACTCCGCCATGGCCTTATGCAAACAGTTCAGTACGGCATGGTCACCGCATCCGGGGCACCAGCGTACATACTGGTCGCTTTTATACTCTTTCGGCTGATATGTCAATTCGGATTCCATATGCTTATTCCTCCAATAGTTTCGTAAATTCTTCTACCAATCTGGCCACAACAAAAGGCTGTCCCTTTACGCGATTGAATTTATACGGATTAAATCCGGCAATCTTGCTCCGCAGGTAATTGGCAAACTGCCCGTTATTCTGTTCCACGACAACGACTTTCTTATACTTCAACAACACGTCGGCGCTGTTTCTCGGCAACGGGCTGATAAAGGTAAAGTGCGCCAGGGCGACCTTTTTACCGTTGGCCTGCATCGTTTCCATCGCTTCGTAAAGATGACCGTACGTCCCTCCCCACCCAACGAGCAACAGGTCGGCATCCTGATCGCCAATGACCTCCTGTTCCGGGATATACCCGGCGATCCTGTCGATCTTTGCCTGACGGGTCAGCACCATCTTCTGGTGGTTGACCGGCTCGGTAGAAATGGCGCTCGTATCATAGTCTTTTTCCAATCCGCCAATCCGGTGGGTAAATCCCTCTTTCCCCGGAACCGCCCAATAACGCACCAGCGTCTCCTCATCGCGGCGATAAGGTTTCCAGGGCTGTTCTCCCTTATAGTTCTCCACATAATTGGGGGTGATAGCGGGGTAGGCGTCCAGGTCGGGCAGTTTCCATGCCGACGAGCCGTTGGCAAGGAACGAATCCGTCAACAGGATAACCGGCGTCATATGTTCGACGGCCAGCTTCCCCGACCAATAGGCGGCATCAAAACAGGTGGTCGGCGTAGAGGCGGCAATCACCACCACGGGGCTTTCCCCGTTCCGCCCGTAAAGCGCCTGCAACAGGTCGGTCTGTTCGCTTTTCGTCGGCAAACCGGTAGACGGCCCGCCGCGTTGGACATCGACGACGACCAGCGGCAGCTCGGCAATAACGGCAAGGCCAATGGCTTCACTCTTCAGGGCGAGGCCGGGGCCTGAGGTCGACGTCGCGGCAAGCGAACCGGCAAAAGCGGCGCCGATGGCCGTACAAATGCCGGCAATCTCATCTTCCACCTGTATCGCTTTTACGCCCAAGTCCTTACGTGCCGACAACTCCTGCAGGATATCGGTAGCCGGCGTGATCGGGTAGCTCCCAAGGAAAAGCGGCATACCGGCCTTCTCCGCCGCGGCGATCAGCCCGTAAGCCGTCGCTTTATTTCCATTAATATCGGTATAGAACCCCGGCTCGGGCTTCAGGCTCTCAATACGGTACGTAGAGACGGAGGCCTGGATATTATGTCCATAGTTATACCCGTCCGTCAGCGCTTTTATATTCGCTTTAGCGATGGCCGGTTTCTTCAGGAACTTCTTCTGCAGCATCTGCATCGCCCCTTCCAGCGGACGTTCAAACAGCCAGCATACTAGCCCTAAGGCAAACATATTCTTACAGCGAACCGCCGACTTATTATCAAGCCCGAACTCCTCCAGCCCGTCTTTCACCATCGTCGATACCGGGGCGGCAACGACCTGTACGCCCGTCAACCCCAGCTCCGTAAAAGGATCGTCGGTCGTAAACAGCGCCTTATCCAGATCGCTCTTTTGGAAAGAATCGGTATCTATAATAACAATTGCATGCGGCTTCAGGTACTTCACATTCACTTTCAACGCCGCCGGATTCATCGCCACCAGCACATCCGCCTTATCGCCCGGAGTAAAGACTTTACGCTTCCCCAGGTGAACCTGGAAACCCGACACGCCGCTCAATGATCCCTGTGGAGCGCGTATCTCCGCCGGAAAATCGGGGAACGTAGAAATTTCATTCCCCAAGATGGCTGAAAGGTTAGAAAAGATGGTGCCGGTCAACTGCATCCCGTCGCCGGAATCACCAGAGAAACGAACAACAACCTTCTCTAAATTAGTTACTTTTGTTTGTTCTGCCATTGTACATTCAATTAGATGTAGTATAATCCCTTTTTAAAAGCTTACGGCGACAAAGTTAACAATAAACTTTACGCTTTCAAATCCCCAACAGATTAAAAATAGAGAAAACCCGCTCAACGTCGAGCGGGTTAACGCCATGTTGTACTTCTGCCTGAAGGTCGCCATGCGATCAAAGGCGTTTTGTGATATTTATTTGTACATTTGTCCTTTGTTAATGAATTAATTGAATGACCATGGAATATAGGGAAATTGGAAAAACCGGGATGCGCGTATCGCAGATAAGTTTCGGGGCGTCTTCGCTGGGGGGCGTTTTTCATGCGCTAAAGGAAAGCGAAGGGATAAAAGCTGTTCATACGGCAGTGGAAAATGGGATTAATTTTATAGATGTTTCGCCTTATTACGGGCATTATAAGGCGGAGGTTGTGCTTGGGAAAGCGTTGAGGGAGATCGACAGAAAGAGCTATTATCTGTCGACCAAGGTCGGGCGCTACGGTCGCGATGGCGTGAATACGTGGGACTACTCGGCGCAGAGGGCGGAGGAAAGCGTGTATGAAAGCATGGAGCGATTGCACGTGGATTATGTCGATCTGATCAATGTTCATGATATTGAATTTGCCGACCTGGAGGTCGTTTGCAAGGAGACGCTTCCCGCCTTGACCGGTTTGAGGGACAAGGGGGTGGTCGGGCATGTGGGGATTACCAACCTGACGTTGCGCCACTTCGTGTATGTCATCGACCATGTGCCGGACGGGACGGTTGAAAGCGTCCTCTCTTTCTGCCATTACTGCCTGAGCGATGATGCGCTGACGGATTACCTGGACTATTTTGAGTCTAAAAACGTGGGGGTGATCAATGCTTCCCCCTTTTCGATGGGGCTGCTTACCGAACGCGGCGCACCGGAGTGGCATCCTGCGCCTGCGCCGTTAAAGGATGTGTGCAGAAGAGCCGCCCGGCATTGCCGCTTGAAAGGGCGGTCGATCGAACAGTTGGCCGTCGCTTTTTCAGCTGCCAACCCGCGCATCGCCACGACCCTGTTCAGTACGACCCGTCCGGAGGCTGTATTGCAGAATATCAGGTGGGCGGACGAGGGTGTCGACCCGGCGCTGTATGCAGAGGTGCGGGAGATACTCGAACCGCGTTTCCGCGACACATGGTTGAACAGTTAACCTGCCCTGGAGTGATGGACTATACGATTATAGACGCCCATGCCCATTTGTGGCTCAGGCAGGATACGGAGGTCGACGGGAAAAGGATAGAGACACTGGATGGCGGACGTTCCCTCTTTATGGGGGAGGTGCGGCAAATGCTGCCCCCTTTTATGACCGACGGGCGGAATACGGCGGAAATTTTCCTCTCCAATATGAACTATGCACAGGTATCCGCCGCTGTGATCACACAAGAATATATCGATGGCTTACAGAATGATTACCTGTGGGATGTGCAGCAGGCGTACCCCGGCCGCTTCCTTTGTTGCGGTATGGTAGACGCCCGTCGCCCGGGCTACCTGGAAGAGGCGAAAAGGCTTATCGAAAGGGGCTTCAAGGCGATAAAGCTGCCTGCCGGACGGTTGATTATGCCGGACAGGAGGGTTTGGCTAACGTCGGACGAGATGATGGAGATGTTCCAGCTGATGGAACGGCACGACATCCTCTTTTCCGTTGATTTGGCGGATGGGGAGGAACAGGTGGCTGAAATGGAAGAGGTTATCGCCGCCTGCCCCGGACTGCGGATTGCGATCGGCCATTTCGGGATGGTGACCCGCCCCGGCTGGCAGGAACAGATCAAGCTGGCGCGCCATACGAATGTGCGGATTGAGTCGGGCGGGATTACGTGGCTGTTCCATGAGGAGTTTTACCCTTTTGCCGGTGCGGTATGGGCGATCAGGGAGGCCGCTTCGCTGGTGGGTATGGAGAAATTGATGTGGGGGTCTGATTATCCGCGTACCATTGCGGCGATTACGTACCGGATGTCGTATGACTTTATCGTCAAGAGCAACCTCCTTCGGGATGAAGAAAAGGCGTTGTTCCTGGGAGGGAACGCCGCGCGGTTTTACGGCTTCGACCATCCGGTCGAGCTACCTTATATAAAAAATATGTCGGAATAAATGATATGAAAGCATTACACATCATCCGCCCCGGAGAGGTCGGAATAACAGAGATAGACAAGCCGCTATTGGAGCGCGGCGAAGTATTGATAAAACTAAAGTACGTAGGCTTTTGCGGCTCGGACTTGAATACCTTTCTGGGGAAGAACCCGATGGTCAGGCTGCCGGTTGTTCCGGGGCATGAGATCAGTGGGGAAATTGCAGGGGTGGGGCAGGATGTCCCCGATATCTATAAAGCGGGGATGGCCTGTACCGTTAATCCCTATACGAGTTGCGGCTTCTGTTCCTCCTGCCGGAACGGACGCCCGAACGCCTGCCGCTTTAACCAGACCATGGGGGTGCAGCGCGACGGCGGGATGTGCGAATACCTTGTCGTCCCCTGGCAAAAGGTGATCGCCGACGCCGAACTTTCGGCGGAAGAGCTGGCTTTGGTAGAGCCACTCAGCGTAGGGTTTCATGCCGTTTCGCGCGGAGAGGTCACCGATACGGACACCGTGCTGGTGATCGGCTGCGGCATGATCGGGATCGGGGCGATTATCCGTTCCCTCCTCAGGGGGGCAAAGGTGATCGTGCTGGATGTGGACGATACCAAGCTCGCTTTGGCGAAGCGGTTGGGCGTTAGTCATGTGGTCAATTCAACGACGGAAAATGTAGAGGAACGGTTGCAGGAGTATACCGGTGGGAATGGCGCGGACGTGGTGATAGAGGCGGTCGGCCTGCCTGCCACATATCAAATGGCCGTCAGGGAGGTCGCCTTTACGGGAAGAGTGGTCTGTATCGGCTACGCCAAGAGCGAAACGGCTTTTGAAACCAAGTACTTCGTCATGAAAGAGCTGGATATAAGAGGGTCGCGCAATGCGATGCCGGAAGATTTCCGCGCGGTTGCCGGATACCTGAAACACCATACCGATCTGGAATTGGCCTCCGAACTGGTCACCGCCGTCTATCCTCCCGAACGGGCGCAGGAGGCGCTTGAGCGGTGGCGGGATTCGCCGGGAGAGGTGTTCAGGATATTGATCGACTTCCAATGACCCTGATGAGCCGGCGGATATTCGATTCCATATACATAATTATATAGGGTAGCTTTCACCTCTTCGTGCGCATGTTCCATACGGATATCCCCGTAGCTCATTAACGCCATCGGCAGTCCGCATAGGAAAATGCCGTAAAGTCCCATGTAGTGAGGATGGGGGAGGCTTATTCGGCAAGCACCTTTTTCCCCTTTTCCGTTGTATAGTACTTTTGCAGAGGGCTGGATGGCTTTGTCGGGATACGCATGGCCAACAGTCCCTCTTCCAACAGGGGAAGAATGATGTTTTGCCTGAATCGCGTCCTGTTGGATTGCCGTACTAAGCTCATCATCGCCTGAATAGGTTGGGGCGTGACGCAGGCTTCCAGGATCTGCTCGGCCTTGTCCACATACGAAATATCAATCTTAGGACATGCTTGAGACATCTTGAAAAAGGGCACGGAACTTCCGTAGGACAAGCTTGGGACTTCCTGGGCGCTGTTTTGTGGCCGTGCATGGGACAACTGATCATTTTCCCGTATCTGTTCATACGTAATGGAGAACATAAACTTATCTCCGTTCTGTATCTCTGTCCCATGTTTACTGAAATATAAAGGGGCGTATTTCTGTATGTTCCTTTTCCCCGAACCGGTCTCTTCGATCCAGTTCATTTCCTGAAACACCTTGGTTATGAGAGGGTTTTTGACCTGTGAATCAAGGGTGTCCAAGGTGATAGATCTGTCATGCGCCGACCTTGTCCAATTCTCGGTAATGATCTTGTCCGAGAAGATGAGTAACCTGGAAGAGGGTTTATGCGTGTATTCACGGTGTACCAGAAGATTGGTTATGATCTCGTTGAAAAGCCTGTCTCTCACGTTTATTTGCTTGTCCTGGCTGTCAAACGCGATTTTGTCCGGCAGATTGCGTTGCACAAAATACATCAGCCGGAGATATGAATCAATCAGGTTGGAGTAGATGATATCCCTGTCGTCATATTTGCTTTCAGGGTAAAGCGAATCGGGCGCCACATATTTTTCGTAGCGGATATTCCTGTATATTGCATCTGTCCTGTGGATGGTCGGGCAATGATTCTGGATGGTGACCTCTTTCCCGAACAACAAGACCGCCGCCAGAACAAATCCCTCCTTATTATTTGTGGTGTCTTTACGCCAGAAGCCTGCCGTTCGCAACACCTCTTCGTTTGTGAGATCTAACCATGGATGGTTGGGCTTGGATAAAGCGATGTATTTACGCATGGTTTTAAAGGCATTCTCGTCAAAGTCAAGCATCTTTAAAAACGGGCAGATGATATTTTCCGAAGACTCTTTTTGCTTCCTCAGATAAATATTCTCTATCAATGCCTGACTGTACGTGATGTCATTGATCTCATTCCCTGTCCGGTCGAATACCTTATTCCGGTAACGGTGTACCTGCGAACTTTCCGGGATCTTAATATAAATTGTTTTCTTTCCGTCGATATCAACAATTTCCGGGGTGAGTGGCACAGCAGGGTGTAAGTCGTGTTCCAACGTATCGTACAGCCTTTTTTGTATCTCATCAATATAGGCTTCCGAAATACCGGGTATGATACCGGAATTTTGGACACCCAAGATAACAGTTCCCCCTTCTTTGTTCAGGAAAGAACAGATGGAATGAAGGACCAAATCGGGCAAATTAGCGATACATCCATAAAATTCCACAAAAGGCCCTTCCCCCTTCTCAATAATACGTGTCAGATCTTTCTCATTCATCTTTAAAGTACTCATAACAAATATCGCTTTCTCCTGATGGCAATTTGCAATTAGTCCTTAAAGATACAAACACTTTTTAAATAGCACACAAAACTGGCTACATAATGCAGTTTCTATTTTCTTTTACGGGCATTACGGGAGGAAGTTGTGCGTCTCCATGGCTTTTCACTGCTTCGTTCATTCTTATCAAACCGGTCATAGCTGTTCTCCCGTTTCCCTTTGTAGCTTTCGCGGTTGTTTTTACGATTCCCGCCTTCGCCCTTCTTTCCTTGAGCCGGTTCTACCGAGATGCGCCGGCCTTCTATTTCGAAGCTGTTCATTTTGTCCATGACCCGTTTGGCTTCGTTCTTCTCTACTTCAAAGAAGGAGAAATTGTCGCGCAGGTCGATCTTCCCGATACGGACTTTGCCCGGCACACATTTGTTCACCAGCTCGATCAATTGATTGGGGAACATCCCGTCCGTTTTACCAAAATTGAGGAAGAAGCGGGTATATCCCTCTTCGGCCACAGACGAACTGCGGTATGAGCCGCGTTCTCCCGCCTCTTTTTTGTTTCTTCCCGACTGTTCGTCCACCACCTGTATCTCATCGGCGTCTTTGTAGTAATCAATCATCCGGTTGAGTTCAAAAGAGACGATGCGTTTGATAATATCTTCCTTGTCGAGCCATTCCAGTTTACGGAAAATAGAGGGCATAAGGGGTGCGATTTCTTCTTCGTTCACCTTGACCTTCTCGATCTGATCGACCAGGTTGAACAGCTGTTTTTCACAAATAGCCTTCCCGCTGGGCATGTCGCCTTTTTCAAACTTTTTGTTGATGACACGTTCTATCTCGCGGATCTTTCCTTTCTCTTTGACGTGGCAGATGGAGATGGATATCCCTGTTTTTCCGGCGCGTCCGGTACGTCCGCTCCGGTGCGTATAGGATTCCACCTCGTCGGGCAGGCCGTAGTTGATGACATGCGTCAGGTCGTCGACATCCAGGCCGCGGGCGGCCACATCCGTCGCCACCAATAATTGCAGGTTCTTGATACGGAATTTCTGCATGACATAATCCCGTTGCCCCTGGCTTAATTCCCCGTGCAGCGAGTCGGCATTGTACCCGTCCTGAATCAGTTTATCGGCAATTTCCTGCGTCTCCTTACGGGTACGGCAGAAAATGATGCCGTAAATATTGGGGTAATAATCGGCAATACGTTTCAGGGCGAGGTATTTATCGCGCGCCTGTACCATATAATAGATATGCTTGATGTTCTTATTCCCTTCATTTTTCTTGCCGATGATAATCTCTTTCGGATTATTCATGTATTTCTTTGTAATATTGGCGATGCCCTGCGGCATGGTTGCCGAGAAAAGCAGCATATTACGTGGCACGGGTACTTCGGCCAGAATAGCGTTGATGCTGTCGGTAAATCCCATGTTCAGCATTTCGTCCGCTTCGTCGAGGATCACGTTTTTGATCAGGCTTAAATCAATCGTTTTGCGATTCATCAAATCCAGCAGGCGTCCGGGCGTGGCCACGACGACGTGTACGCCGCGTTTCAACGTTTTTATCTGGCTCTCGATACTGGAGCCGCCATATACGGGAAGCACCTTCAAATGATCAACATACTTGGAATAGTCGTTTAAGTCGTCTGCTATTTGCAAACACAGTTCACGGGTAGGGCAGAGGATTAAAGCTTGAGGCTGGAAGACGCTTACGTCTGTTTTCTGTAAAATAGGCAAACCGAATGCGGCTGTTTTCCCCGTTCCGGTCTGGGCTAATGCGATAACGTCATTGTCTTCGCCTAATAAAAGCGGAATCACTTCTTCCTGTACGGGCATGGGCGATTCATAACCCATTTCTTGAATCGCCTTTAATATAGAAGGGGCGACTCCTAATTCTTCAAATGTTTTCAATGTGATGTTGTTTGTATAATATATAAAATATTCAGGGGCGCAAAGTTACGTAAATAATTCGGATTTGTTTTCAGAAAAGCAACATATCTTTTAATTGGCTTTGTTGTTTCTCCGTTAAATCCAGCTCTTTGGTCAGGTATTTATCCATAGAACCATAGTCTTTCTTTATTTTTCGCAAGGCCAGATCCAGGATAGATTCATTGGCCGTCAGCAGAACGGTGAGCGTTTCCTGCGCATCCTCCTGTACCTCGGGATTGAGCTGTTTGATGATGTATTCGTACCGTTTCAAATCAATGTTGTCGTTCGATTCGACATAATCTTTGAAGATGGTTTCTTCCGGAACATCTAATATGGAGAGCAATAAAGCGGACAGGAAACCGGTACGGTCTTTCCCCAGCGAACAACAGAAAAGGATGGGATAGTTCTCTTTCTCCAGAAAAACATTCAGCGCTTTGGCAAACTGCCGGCTGTTGTTCGTCACATATTGAAGGTATAAATCCTGCATGAACAAAACGCCATCCCCTTTACGGATGCGCCCTCTCGCGATACGCCCCATGATCTCTTTTACATTCCCGTAGGATACGGGAATATGGACGATTGATGCTTTCGTATAACCGATGGGAGACGCTTCAACCTCTTCTTCCGTACGCAGATCTATAATGGTCTTGATCCCCAGGTTATGTAACCGGACGGAATCCCAATCGCTGATCGCCCCTATTTTGTCGGAACGGTATATAAGCCCCCAGCGTGTCGACCTGTTCCGCGTGGAGTAGTATCCGCCTATGTCCCGCAGGTTTTGTACGCTGTCCATACGGATCGTCCGGGCGCTTATTGTACGGAAATACTTGTCGTTAAAAGAGAGCCGGAAAAATTTACGGGTCATGTTGCCGTTTGTAATATAGGTTTTGATCCCGTCTTTCATATCGGCATGGCCGGCAGGGGAAGAGGTATTGAAGACATTCGGATTGTCGGACACATAGAATTTCATTGTGCCGTTCATCTGCGGGTTGGTTTCCCATTTAATGATATAGTTTCCAATATCATCCCTCTGACAAATAGCGCGTATTTCCGGTGTATGCGAATGACAGGCCGGTAAGGTCAGTATAACTGTCAACAA